>CANGIH010000185.1 GCA_947453875.1 Planctomycetaceae bacterium
CGACTCACGGCCACGAGAATCCCTTCGCCGGAGAAGGCGAAGACCCGCTCCCCCGCGATCGTCGGCGTGGCACGCGGCCCGTTCCCCTGCCCGTTTTCGTAGGCCGGGCCGAGCGGGGTTTTCCAGGCTTCCTTGCCGGTCGCGGCGTCGAGGGCGACAAGCCACTGCTTCCCGGCATCGTTCCAGGTGGTGATGGCCAGGCCGTCGGCGACAGCGACGGCCGACATCCCGACTCCTCCCGGGACGCGCCAGATCGGCTTCGGGCCATCGGCGGGGATCGAATCGATCAGCCTTTTTTCCTCCGAGATTCCGTCGCGGCGGGCCCCAAGAAAACCGGGCCACTCGTCGGCCGTGGCAAGCGACGGCACGATCGCGACGAGCAGGGCAGAAACGGACTGGCAGAACCTACGCATCAGAATCCCTCCAAGATCAGTCCAAGATCAATGCCAAGACGCCCTGGGCATAAAGCCGGTGGCCGAAGTCGTTGGGGTGGTTGAGACCATTGCCGGTCAGATCGAACATCTCCTTGGATCGTAGCTGCTCCTCCCACACCGCCGTCATGTCGACGAGCGCCACCCCCGGGCTGACGAGCGCTTTCAGTTCGTCGCGGTAGCGGTTGAACATCTCGCGCGGCGTGTGGATCCACTGGTCGTTCCCGAGCATCGTTGCCACAAGGATGATCTCGGCGTCTGGGCGCTTTTCCTGCACCCGCGCCACGAGGCTCGCCGTCTGGTCGCGGAACCAGGCCGGATCACGGCGGCCGACGTCGTTCATTCCGTAGGCGACGAGAACGAGATCGGGCTGCGACTCCAGGAGCGCATCGAGATCGGCCACGCCGTTTGCCACGCTCCATCCCGACACCGCCCGATTGACATGCGTCACGTTGCTTTTCGTGCTCACGCGCAGCTGCGCCACGACAAGCTCCGCCCAGCCCGGCTGGAAAGGGGGGGTGCCTGTCGTCTCCGAGGCGTCGAGCCCGGTGGAGATGCTGTCACCACTGACGCCGATCCGCACCGGCTCCCCTGCCCCGAGCCGGGCCCTGGTCTTGGGCAGGCTGCCATGAACCACCTCGATCGCCGGGGCGTCGGCCGCCCCGCGGGCCCGACGGTAGGTGATCTCCACGTCGCGGTCATGGAACCAGCGGCCGGGTCGGTAGAGCAGCCATTCCTGTGGGTGACCGACGCGGTGCCGGTAGGCGTGCTCCGCGTTTTCCGGCAAGTAGCGATCGGCGTCGAGGATCGGCGGCACCGGCGTCGGCAATGGAAAGACGATTTCCCGGCTCCCCGGCGCGTGCTGCCAGGCCGAGCCAGCCTCGACCGACCGCGCGCCGTCGGCGGTCGTCACGGCGACGATCGACTCGGCCGGGAAGGCGAGGCGGGCTTGGGCCGGCTCGGTGGCGCTCGTCCCGCGGAGGACGCTGCTCTCCCGCCAGACGATGTCGCTCTTCCAGGCGGGCTCGAGGAGATGGAGATCTGCAAGGAGAAACGACGCCGCCTCGACCCCCTTCGGAATCGTGGCAAGCCTCTCAAAAAGGACACCGGCCCAGAGGGCTGCCGCGCGACGCTGGCCGACTGCGGAAAAATGCCGGCGCGAGTTCACGTCGCCGCGGGAATCCCCCTGGAGGGAGTCGGTGTCGGGACCGGCACCGAAACCTGGCATCAGCGTGAGCCGGTCAACCGCTGCCCTGATCCTCCCCTCCCCTTCCGGATCGTTGTAGACCGTCGGATGGTGCGTCGACTTGGCACAGAGCCAGGCGGGCTCAAACCCCCCCGCCCGCACCGCCGCCCCACGGATCCTCTCCATCGCCGCGACATAGTCGTCGGTGGAGGTGTGATTGATGACATCCGACTCCCCCTGCTGCCAGAGGACGGCGCGGAACCGGCCGAGGTTTTTTCCGGTGGTGACGAGGCGCTCGTGGAGATCTGTCCCCGGCTGCCACTGGGCCGACGACGTCCCCCCCCAGGCGACATTGGCAAACCCGATCGGCACGCCGAGACGCTCGGCGAGTTCATCCCCCACCGCCGGCCAGATCGAGCCGCCGTCGCTCCCGTCGGGGGCCGGCTGCGGATCATTGGCCACCCGCCAGGCGCCGGTCGCCCAGTCACGGGCCGCCACGCGTTTGCGCGGATCGGCGACCGTGAGCGTCTCGTCATTCGTATTCGTGGCGTACGACTGCCCCGCGACCACAAACACCTCGCCGACGCCGACCGGAGCGACGCTCGCCGTCAGCGGCGGTGACCCGTCGGCCCGATCGATCCTGACTTCGAGACGGAACCACCCGCGGGCCGGCACGAGGAGCCTGCCGACGTGGAGGCCCGCCTTCGCCCCGGGGGCCAGATCGACTCGCGTCCACACGGGTTCCGCGACGGCCGGGGGCCCCTCGATCGGCACGACCCTCGCCACCGCCGTGGCGCGGTCGATCGGCACCGGGACGTCCACTTCGATCGCCACGTCGGCCTGCCCCGGGGTGAAGTTCCCCCCGGGCGCCTGACCGGGCTGGAATCCGACACGCTGGATCACTTCGTGGGGCCGAGGCGCGAGAATCCTCAGTTCGCCTGCGGCGGCGGCCGATCCGAACAGCACAACGCCGACCAACGCTGACCACACCCGATCGAGCAGACGGCCGTACGACATCAGTCTCTCCCCCCCGAGCAGATGGTGGCATCCGGTGGCAGCCGTGCGGAAATCCCGCGGGCGCCATGGCGGGGGCAGGCTACCCGGCCGGCCGCGGCGGCGGGGATCGGCGGGTGAGGCCGGAATGCGTCGACACGAGGGGGATCAGTCCCCCGACGGCGGCTCGTACTCGAAATCCTTCCACTTCATCGCGCGGCGGAAGGGCTCGATGCGAAGAACGACCTCGCCATTCTGGAAGAGGCGGACGGTGCCGTTGGTCTCGCTGACGGCCACGGCGACGCTCCGCGTCCGGCGGGTGATCGCGGCGGCGGCCCAGTGCCGGGCACCGAGCCCCTTGGCCACCGAGACGTTTTCCGCCGAGGCGTCGATGTACCGGGCGGCGGCCTCGACGGTGCCGTCGGGCCCGACGATGAAGGCGCCGTCGAGTTGGGCGATCTCCTTGAGTCCCTCGCGGACACGCGGGTCGGAGAGGTTGCGCTCGGCGCGGGAGTAGCCGCGGACCGGATCGAAGCCGGTCGCGTGGCTCGAGGTCATCACCTTCCGCGTGTCGCCGACGACGAACAGCGTCCCCACCGGCTTCCCCTCGCGCCCCTCGCGGCCGATCTCGACGGCGAGGTCGACCACCTGCTTGAGCGTCTCGAGCGGCACCTTCGTCTCGAGGTTGCGGAGGTCGCGGCTGGTGAGTTGGCCGAGATGCTCCTCGAGCCGCAGGACGCTCACCGAGTCGATCGTGCCCGCCTCGAAGCCAGAGTAGATCGCCACCACCTGCGCCTCGGGGGCGATGAGCTCTGCCGCGACACATTCGAGGAGCGCCTGGGCAAGACGCTCGTGGACCGGAAGGCCGGCGACATCGAGAAGAACACGCCGCAGGCCCCAGTCTTCGCAACCGGCGAGGTGGTTCTTCTCGTCGGCGGCGACCAGGAGCGGTTGCCCGGAGCCGACGAGCGAGCGGACTCGATCCCAATCGAGGCGTTGATCGACGAGGAGGAGGATGGCATCGGCTGAGGAGGCACCGAACAGGCGCGCCGCCGCCTCGAGGAGGTTTTCCAGCTGCGGTGGAATGTCGGCCGGGCTCACGCTTCCGCTCCGGGCCGGCGGCACTTCGGCCGGCCGGCGGGTCTGCTCGCGGCCCCGACGTTTCCGGGGATTCCGCGGGCAAAGCCTACGGACGCAGAGGGATCGGTTCAAGAATGCCCTGACGGATTCCCACGCCCTTTCGGCTCAGCGGAGCAGTCCGTCGGGGAGATCGGAGTGGTCGGGATCGATGCGGTGGGCCGTGCGGGGGGCGTCGATGGAGGCCTTCATCGGCCCGGAATAGGCGGCAATCCCCCCCGGCAACACCTTTCCCCAGACCCGTTCCTGGTAGATCGTGAGGGCATGGAGGGCATGGCCGAGAGGACCGAGCTTCCATTCCCGCGAGGGTTCACGGAGGAGTGCCGACGACAGGAACTCCACCGCCGACACGACCCGCGACTGGTAGAGCTGTTCCTGATCGAGCGAGCCGACGAGCCATTCGAGGATGTGCCCGGTGGTCTGCACCTTGCGGTCGATGTCATCCTCACGATCGGCTGGATACTTGAACCACTCCGTGCTGAACGAACCATCGGTGTTCTGCAACTTCGTGAGCGTGAATCGCTGGTAGTCGCGAACGAAGTGATCGGCGCGGGCGTAGTGGCCGTCGAGTGACCCGGTGGCCCGCAGCCGACGCTGACAGGCGTAGGAAAGCCCGAAGAGGCGGTGGGTGCCGCCGCAAGGAGCGCCACGGATGGGCTGCTCGATCTCCTCCGCCACGAGTCGTTCGAGCGACCAGGTCTGGCCATCCCGCGCCGTCCACTCGGCGTCGGAGGGAAGGTAGTGGGCCAGTCCGATGAGGGCGAAGGTCAGCTCCGTGCCGGAAAGGCAGGCGAGCTTCTCCTCCTCGACCAGATCGGCGACCGTGAACGATTTCCCTTCGACCTGGATCGGCGAATTGAGGGCCACTCGGCACTGTGCGAGGATCGCGAGGTACTGGGCCTGGTGCCCCTGGACTCCGACACCACGCATCGCCACCAGGCGATCGTCCTCGGTGGCGAGCATCACCTGCCCCTTGCAGCGGCCGCCGGAGTTCATCCAGCCGATCGAGTTGACCGGATCCCCGGAGGGCCCGCCGACACGGACCTTCGACGGGATCCCGAAGGCGATGAAGCCGTGCATCACCTCCCACGGCGTGTGCTGGGCGCTGTTGAGGGGCCGGCGCTGGTAGGCGGTGAGCGTCTGCGCGACCCGGCTCTTCAGGCGTGTGAAACGCTGGTTCGCCGGTGGCCGCGGCGCGGTCCCCCCCGCAGCGCTACCGCGGGTATTCGTCTCGACCGTCGGCTGCGTCGCCTCCACCGCGGGAAGATCGGTGGCGGCCTCCTGATCACCGCCGGGCGCGATCCTGCGGGCGGCGTCCTGGGCGAGATGCTTGACTTCATTCCACGACGGCAGCCCCGCAGGGGCCATCGCCAGACGCTCTGGCGCCGGCGGGATGACGATCTTGCGGGCCGACTTCTCCAGACGCTCGATCTCGTCGGGGCGCGGTGGCGTCGGCGCCGCGATGAACTCCTGCGGTTCCTTCTCCTTCGGCTTCCCGCCGAAGGCATCCATGATCCGCCTCCGCATCGCCGATGCCTTGCCGGCGGGAGCGGCGACGGTGGATCCCTCGCGATCCGGCAGGGCAAGGCCCCCCGCCACGAGCAGGGCGCAGCAGCTGCCGAGGATCACGGAGCCCCTCAGCCGACGACCGGCCGAGAGCGGATGGCGGTGGCCCGCGGAGTCGGCCGGGGATGGAGGTCGGAGGGTCATGTGGTGGGGAGACACAAGACGGTTGTGGGTCGGAAGTTGGGGGGTTGTCGCCATGGTCTATCGGCCATCCCCACTTCCCGATCGTTGACGCCGTCTCCCGTAACGGGAGGGTTCGGGCAGATTGCCCGCGAGGAACCGTCCGCACCGTTTCCCCCGCCGGCACGCGAGGAGCGACCGGTGCGGGCGAGGGCCGCGACGGGAGAAGCCGGGCCGACGCTACCGATCAGGCAACGCAGCGGAGGCCGGGAAGAGTTCGACCGGCCGGCACAGGAGGGGTGATGGCCGCAGGGTCGACCATGTCGCCCCCGCCCCCTCCTTCAGAACAGCTTGTCAGAACAGCTTGCGAAACTGTTCGGCGATCGTCCAGTCGTTGC
>CANGIH010000186.1 GCA_947453875.1 Planctomycetaceae bacterium
AAACCGAAGGCATACTAGATTCGAGAGGGGGGAGGGCAGCTTCTCCGGCAGCCCGGTGTTCCGCCCCTCGAATCCTCCTCGCACCGGCTTCTTTGGCCCTACCACCGGCACGATCACCCCGTTCGGCAATCCCGGGGCAGACGCTGTGGTTTTCCCCGGTCGGAAACCGAAGGCATACTGGAAGTGGAGGGCTGGCGGTCGCGATCGCGGCCGGCCGGCGTCGTTGCCTCCATCTCCTCCACGCTCCGGCTTCTTTCTGGCACCAAGGGGTTTCGCCATGGCCCGCTCGCTGATCGCTTTTCTCGGCCTGGTCGCGCTGTCGCTCGTCGCTCCGGTGGCGCAGGCTCGCGATGCTGGCACGTCCCGGCCTGCGGTTGGGCAGGCGGCGCCCGACGTGCACGACCTGCTCGATGCCGAATTGGCGGGGTTGGTGTCGGTGAAATTCATCCCCAACGACTCACGCTCCGCGCAGGTGCTTGTCACGAACAAGTCGAACAAGCCGCTGACATTGAGGATGCCGAATGCCTATGCGGGCGTGCCGGCACTCGGCCAGATGGGCATGGGCGGGATGGGCGGAGGCATGGGCGGGATGGGTGGCGGCATGGGTGGCATGGGTGGAGGCATGGGCGGTCAGGCGATGGGTGGCGGTGGCATGGGTGGAATGGGCGGTGGCATGGGTGGCATGGGCGGTGGCATGGGGGGCGGCATGGGTGGCATGGGAGGTGGCATGGGCATGCCCGGTGGGGCGTTCTCGGTGCCGCCTGAGAAGACCAAAGTCCTCCGTGTCGGAACTGTCTGCCTGGAGCATGGGAAGAAAGAGCCTTCGAGTCGGATGGCCTACAAGCTGGTGGCTCTCGACACCTTTTCCACCGACCCGAAGCTGCAGGCCCTGCTCGAAAACTTCGGACGTGGTGGGATGTCGCAGAAGGTCGCTCAGGCCGCGACCTGGCACGTCGCCAACGGGCTCTCGTGGGAGCAGTTGGCCAACAAGAAGATCGATCGACTTGGTCGTCCTGACGACGCCTGGTTCACGCAGGCCGAACTCCTGATGGCGCACCGGTCGGTTGCCATGGCAGTGGAACAGTCCGCAAAGGCCCCCGCGACCACCTCGGCCCCGGTGCCGAGCGCGAGTCAGGATCTGGCCCGCTAGCTGGCAGAGGGAGGCTCTTGAGTGACCGTCCGCTAACGGTCGTCGGTGGCCACCTCTCCGCCGGATCTCGTGGCCATCGGCCTCCAGACGGTCGTCGCGATGTCGTCATTGATCGCGCGGACACTTCCGTCGAGCAGGGATGCGTTGACGAGGCCCGCATGGTGGCTGCGGGCGGTGACTGCCGCGTATGTCGGCGTCGCCGCAACCTTGCCCTCCGGGCTCGAGACGAAGTCCACATCGGCAGGATCGCCGGTTCCCCGGCCTCCCCGGGGAGGAAATGTCGCCGTGAACCCTGTCTCGTAAACCTTGAAATCAACCCATTCGGTGTGCCCGGTATCCTTGCGGGTGCCGCCATAGGGGATCAGGTCCGATGGCACTGCGGGGGTGGGAACGCCGGCCGATGACGGGCCGGATGCCGACCCCAGATAAGGCTGGTAGGCGCGAACCTCCGCGAGTCCCAGCGTGGAGGAAGCACCGTCGAGAATGTCGGCCATTCGCGTGCGGACACCTACCTGGAAGACGCCGTCCCCGGTCGATCCCGTGGACTGCTGGTAGATGAACCAGGTTCCCTCGTTGACGCCGTAGTTGATCGGATAATGGGTTGCACCCGATGCGGTTGCGGGGAGCCTCGCTCGGTCCTGCGGTTCGCTGGGGCAGATCCCAAGCGGGAGGCGATATGGGGTGACCGCCGGCTGCTCTGCGTAAGGCCTCGAGAAGTCGATCAGACGCTGAAGCGCATCCTCCTCGACGAAAGGAAGGAGCCGGGCAAGTGCGCTCCAGTTGCTCTTGGGGAACTCGCCGGCAGCCGGGAGGTAACGGCGGGATGACTCGTGGTTGTGGAGGGACTGGCTCCACTGCCGGAGGTTGTTCTGGCACTGCATCCGTCGGGCCGCTTCCCGGGTGGCCTGGACGGCCGGAAGGAGCAGCCCGACGAGTGTTCCGATGATCGCAATCACCACGAGCAACTCGACAAGGGTGAAGCCCTGCCGCGGGCCTGCGGTAGCGGGCGTCGCCCCGATCGCAGCAGGGGCGAGGAGGAGGCCATCCGGCCGGCTCTTTTTAAATGCAGTCATGCGTAAAAGACTCGTTTCTTGGGATATTGAGACTCAATATCGTTAAGGAGACTCATTATTTCCCTTCCGGCGGGCCTGTCAACCATCTCGATGCCCGACAATCTCTAACAAACCTTCCGGGCCCCGGCTGCGTAGTGGGCCGGGGGCGGAGGCTGTTCTCTATTCGGGCGCGTCAGCCGGTTGAGGGCTTGCACCGACGTGGCCTGGCCGGAGTTCGTGCCCGGGCGGAGTACGTGCGACCTCCCCGGTTTGCCGGGGGGCGGCGGCCCGTTTGTGAGGGAGCAATGAGGCCGCCGCAGCCCCTACACAATTGGTGAGTTGTCGGTACAACGTTGTGACCGCATTGTTGTGTGGGGGGTTTTCCGGCGGATTGACCCGCGCGGGGTTCTGGAAACGGCATCACGAGGAAGGGTTCCATGGCAGCAGAGTCGCGGGAAAGCGGTCGGGCCCAGGATGGCGACCGGGAAGTGATCGTCGAGGCCCGCAACCTCGCGAAGACCTACCGGGATTTCTGGGGCCGCAGCAAGAAAGTTGCCCTCAAGCCGCTCGACCTCGAGATCCGCCGCGGCGAGATCTTCGGCCTCCTCGGGCCCAACGGCTCGGGGAAGACGACGACGATGAAACTCCTCCTCGGTCTGATCTTCCCCACTTCGGGTGAGGCGTTTGTGTTCGGTCGCGAGGCCACCGACGTCTCCAAGAACGAACGGATCGGCTACCTCCCCGAGGAGTCGTACCTCTACAAGTTCCTCGACGCCGAGGAGACGCTCGACTTTTACGGACGCCTCTTCGACATGCCGCCGGAAGAGCGGAAGCGCCGCGCCGCCGCACTCATCAAGATGGTCGGGCTGGAACGCGACCGGAAACGGCAACTCAAGGAGTATTCGAAGGGGATGACGCGGCGCATCGGTGTCGCCCAGGCCCTCATCAACGATCCCGAACTGGTGCTCCTCGACGAGCCCACCAGCGGACTCGATCCGATCGGCACTCGGGAGATGAAAGATCTCATCATCGACCTCAAGAAGCGGGGCAAGACGGTGATCATGTCGTCCCACCTTCTCGCTGACGTCGAGGATGTGTGTGATCGGATCGCCGTCCTCCATCAGGGTGAGCTCAAGGAACTCGGCCGGGTCGAGGATCTTCTCCGCGTCACGGATGTCACGCAGATCCGCGCCAAGGGGCTCTCTGCGGCGGCCGCCGACGAGATTCGGGACGTGTTGCGGCGGCACGGCGGCCAGGACATCGAGATCGGCAACCCGCGGACAACGCTCGAGGATCTGTTCCTCGACGTCGTGCGTGACACCGAGGCCCGCCCGGGGCGCCGGGCGCGGCAGGGGTGATGGATGCCGGGCGGCCCGTGTTGAGGCCGGCCGGCCTCGACGCAATGCCGGGATGGACGGCGTGGGAAGACACGAGAGCGAACGACACAGCAGCGAACAGGCACGAGAGCGGGGCAGTGGCACATGGTTCTCGAAGAGGCGATTCCGAAGTTCTCGCAGTGGATCGGTCCGGCGTTCCTTTGGTACCTGTTCGCCGCCAGCCTTCTGGCGGTGATCGCCGCCGCGGCGTCATGGCTCGTGCAATCGGCCGTTTACGGCCCCCTTCAGGCCGGTGACCGCGTCTACCGCGGGATCCTTTCCGGCGTGGCGGATCTTCTCGGGATGTCGCCCCGCCGGATCTGGGCACTGGCGAGGTTGGCGATCCAGGAATCGCTGCGGCGCAACGTGCTGGTGGTGCTTGCGCTGTTTGCCATCCTCGTGCTCTTCGCCGGCTGGTTCCTCGATCCGACGAGCGTGAACCCCGGCAAGCTCTATCTCGGCTTCATCCTCGCTGCCACTAACTTCCTCGTCTGCCTGGTGACGCTCATCCTCTCGGTCTTCAGCCTGCCAGCCGACTTCAAGGCCAAGGCCATCCAGACGGTGACCACCAAGCCGGTGCGAACGGGTGAGATCGTCCTTGGACGCATGCTCGGCTTCGCCATCGTCGGCACGGCCCTCCTGGCGATCATGGCGGCAGTGGGGTGGGGATTCGTCGTCCGCAGCGTGCAACACTCCCACGAACTCCTCGCGGAGGATGTCGTCGAGATCCGCTCCGATGACGGGGCGCTGGCCGGCTTCGAGGGGCGCACGAGCCTCGACCGCGGGCATCGTCACCGCATCGAACTGGCCGCCGATGGCAGTGGCCGCACCGACCACATCCAGGGCCACCGCCACGAGATCGTGGCCAGCACGGCGGGCGGAGCCACCACCTACCGCCTCGGGCCCCCCGAGGGGCTCCTCGAGGCACGCAAGCCGTTGCGGGGAACTCTCCGATTCCTCGATCGCGAAGGCCGGCCGAGCGCCAAGGGCATCAGCGTCGGCGCCGAGTGGTCCTACCGGCAGTACATCGAGGGAGGCAAACTCGCCTCCGCGATCTGGACATTCGATGGCGTGACGGAGGCCGACTTCCCCGATGAACTGCCCCTTGAGATGCTCGTTCGCGTGTTCCGCACCCACAAGGGGAACATCGAGAAGGGGATCGCCGGGAGCGTCCGGGTCCGCAATCCGACCAGCGGCCTTCAGTCTGATCCCCACTACTTCACCGCCAAGGAATTCACCATCGACGAGTGGCGGATTCCGAGGACCCTCTCGACGACGACGTCCGATGGGGGCACGAAGCAGGTCGACCTGTACCGCGACATCGTCTCCGACGGCCGTGTCGAGGTGGTCCTGCAGTGCCTCGAACCGGCTCAGTATTTCGGAGTCGCGCAGGCCGATTTTTACGTCCGCAGTGGCAGTGGTTCGTTCGTCTGGAACTACATCAAGAGTTGCCTCGGTATCTGGTTTTCGATGCTCATCGTCACGGCTCTCGGCGTGATGTTCAGCACGTTCCTCGCCGGGCCTGTGGCATTGCTCGCCACGCTGTCGGTGATTCTCGTCGGGCAGTTCCGCGAGTTCATCCAACGCCTCTTCCAGAGCCAAGTGACAGGTGACTCCACGATCGCTCCCGGCGGCGGGCCGATCGAGTCCTTCTACCGCCTCGTCACGCAGACGGCGATCACGCTCGATCTCGAGCAGACCCCGTTCGTCGCGGCGATGAAGGGGATCGACACGGTCCTGCTCGCGCCGATGCGTCTCGGGGCGGGGCTCTTTCCGTCGCTTTCCTCGCTGGGAACGGGGGATTTTGTCTCCGGCGGATTCGACATCCCCGCCGACCTCATCGCGGCACATGCGACCGAGACTTTTGGGTATCTGCTGGCATTCTTCATCATTGGGGCACTGTGCCTGCGGGCACGGGAGGTGGCGTCATGAACAGGGATCAACCGCAGCCACGCGACGCGCGCAGTCAGGGAGCCGGGCGGGCGCCTTCCCCGCGGGACAGGTCGCTCGCCGGCAAGGCCTCGTGGTTCGGCCTGCGGCCGGCGACGCTCTTGGCCCTGGTGGGAATCGCCGCCCTGCTCGTACCCCTGTCAGCCCTCAGCCAGCCTGCCGATTCGGCGAGCGAAGGGGGCAAGCTCGCGCAACTCCGCAAGCAGTTCGGGCTCTCACAGACCAACCTCGGTGAGGTCGATCCTTCCAGCGAGACGATCCGTCTGGCGACGCTCGGTCTCAAG
>CANGIH010000187.1 GCA_947453875.1 Planctomycetaceae bacterium
ATCCTCTACACCACCGTGGGCAGCCGCCGGAAGGATTTCCTCGCCTACGACTGCACACGGATCTTCTTCACCGGGGAGAACGTCGGCCCCGACTGGCTCAACTGCGACTGGGCCTTCACTTTCCGGCACGCTCCCCACCCCCGGCATCTGCGGCTCCCTCTCTGGGTGCTCTACGCCGACGCCAGAGCGCTCGTGAAGCCGCCGGAAATCGATGCCGACGCCATCCTGGGCGGAAAGACGCGATTCTGCGCGTTCGTCGTCTCCAATCCCCTCTGCCGAACGCGGAACGATTTCTTCCACAAGCTGTCGAGATACCGCCCCGTCGCCTCCGGTGGGAAGCTCTTCAACAACATTGGTGGCCGGGTGGCCGACAAGCGGGCATTCCTCTCCGACTGCCGGTTCACGATCGCCTTCGAGAACGAGTCCTCACCCGGCTACACGACGGAGAAGGTGGTGGAGCCGATGCTCGTCAATTCGATCCCGATCTACTGGGGTGATCCGCTCGTGGGCCGCGACTTCGACACCACGAGCTTCCTTTCCGCCCACGACTCGCCGTCGCTCGACGACCTCGTCGAGCGGGTGGTCGCCGTTGACAAAGACCCGTCGCTGCTCGGGCAGATCCTCGCCCGGCCCTGGTTCCCGCACAACCGCGTGCCGCCGTGTGCCGACTCCGCGCGGATCCTCGGGCAATTCAATCACATCTTCGCCGAACCGATCGCGCCGGTGGCGAGACGCCGGGGCGTGGCCAGAGCGCTCCATCTGCACCGCCTGCCAGCGGCGCTTGCCAGCATCGGTCACCGGCTCAGACGTCGGGCCCGCAAGATGCGGTCGACCTCTGAACGAGTCAGGTGAGCGTCACCGCTGCGGGATCGGCACCAGTGGCGGTGCCTGGATCGGTGTCACCGGCGGAGTGAGCGGCGGCGGCGGCAGGAAGGTGGGCTGTGGCGCGGCCACGGGCGTGGCTGCCACCGGTTGCTGGCCACCGAAGGGAGTGACCGCCTGCCCGCCGAAGGGGGCCACGGCCTGCTGCGGGAGAACGGCCGCGGTGGTGACGGGGACCGGCTGAGGGCGCGATCTGGCGTTGAGATCATCGATCAGCATCTGCACCTCCGGGCGGATGCCGATACCGCGGTGGGTGAAGACGTCGGAGGGGGAGACGTTGTACCGGCCGTAGAGAATCGCATCGGCGTTGTGATCGACCGAGATGTCACTTCCGCCGAGCGAGACGCCGGCGAACAGCCCGCGACTGCGGGCATAGGAGTAGATCTCCGCCCCGAGCTTGACATCCGTGCCGGCGTTGGCACTGCGGCCGACCGGGCCGGCGGCAATCGAGGCGTC
Source organism: Planctomycetaceae bacterium (assembly GCA_947453875.1). Classification (GTDB taxonomy): domain Bacteria; phylum Planctomycetota; class Planctomycetia; order Pirellulales; family UBA1268; genus QWOP01. Next base: position 1,339 of record CANGIH010000187.1, read on the forward strand.
GGCGCCGAGAGTCACCTTCTGGCCATTGAGGATCCCCTGGAGGCTCCGCGGCGTGGCGAACACGAGGACGATGTCGGCAGCCTGCACCCCCGCCTGGAAACCGACGCTGCCCCCACCCATGGTCACCATTACAGGCGGGCTCCAGGTGCGGTCCGGGTTTCGGACATGGAGCACCCCCTTGCCGTAGTTGACACCGAGGATAAAGCCTCCCTTGATCATGTTCGGGAAGATCGCGATCCCTTCGGCGGCCTGGAGCATCGCCGGCGGCACCGTCTCCATCTGAATCGCGAAAAACTGATCGAGCGCCTGCTTGGCAGAGACCACCGTCTGCGTCTCCTGATCTCCGGAGATGACCGGCTGGCCCGCTGGAACTGACCCGGCGGCAGCCTGATACGGGTAGGTCCCGCTGGGGTAGCTCCCGGGCGCCTGATAGAGCACCGGCGCCGGCTGACCGGGAAAGGCCTGCGGCTGCGGTTGGCCGAACGGGGCGTACTGGGCCAGGGCTGTGGCCGGGAGGAGGGAGAGGAACGCCACGGCCAGCGGCCGACGGAAGGAGCAGAGGAGAACCACGGGCTGGAGCATGGCGAATCCTTTCGCGCTGGGTGGGAAGCGAAGCGATGCTACCCCGCCCCCGGCGCTCGGGTCGATTGCAGTTTCGGCCCGGCCTCAGCCCCTGAAACAGGGTAGATCAAGCGATACCAGCCCGGTTTGCCCCTCCCCACTGCTCAGGTGCCGACTGCCCCCGATCGGCGACTCCCCACCGCTCGCACGATCGCCTCCGCGATCTTCGGAAGCGGAAGGACTTCCTCCACGGCGCCAGCCTGGATTGCTGCCCGGGGCATGCCGTAGACGACGCAGGTCTTCTCATGCTCGGCGAGCGTCCGTCCGCCTGCCCGGTGGATGGCCTGCATCCCCATCGCTCCATCGCTCCCCATCCCGGTGAGGATGGCGGCGATCGCGTGCTGGCCTGCCGCCTCGGCCGCCGACCGGAAGAGGACATCGACACTCGGACGGCAGTGGTGGATCGGTGGGCTCTGTAGGATCCTTGCCCGGTAACCTTCGGCATGCCAGGCCACCGAGAGATGCTGGTCGCCAGGCGCGATCACGCACGTGCCTGGCTTCAGAATCATCCCGTCGACCGCCTCGCTGACGTCCAGTTCACTCAGCGAGTCGAGTCGGGTGGCGACTGCCTTGGAAAAGTAGGGGGAGATGTGCTGCACGACCGCGATCGGCGGCAGCCCAACAGGCAACTGCGGCAGCAGGGTGCGGAGTGCCTCGACTCCCCCCGTCGATGCCCCGATGACGATCAACTGCCTCGGGTCGATCCTGCCTGTATAGGCAGCGGGGCGGATCACTTGTGGAGGCGCCGAGGTTGGTCGCACCGCAGGCCCCGTCGGCGGCCCATCGACTGCCGCCGCCTGCGGCTCTGGCGGAGGAGCGTTTGGCGACTCCCGGCGGCGTCTTCCCAGATCCCGGAAGCGGCCCGATGCCGCTGCGGCCTTCACGTGATAGGCGATCTTCCCCGCGAGCGAGCCGACCGACATCGTCCCGTTCGGCTTGGCGAGCACATCGACCGCACCGGCCTCCATCGCGTCCAGCGCAGCCTGCGATCCAGCCTGGGTGAGGGAACTGACCACGACCACCGGCAGCGGATGATGCTCCATGAGAATCCGCAGGAACGTCAACCCATCCATCCGTGGCATCTCGAGGTCGAGCGTGAGGACATCGGGATCGAGCCGCATGATCTTCTCTCGAGCGACATACGGATCGCAGGCCGATCCCACCACCTCGATCTCGGGGTCGAGCGACAGGCTGTCGGTGAGTGCCTTGCGCACGAGGGCCGAATCGTCGACGACGAGGACCCGCACTTTTCGCCCCTGGATGTCGGTCATCATGGTGGCTCGGTCCTCACTCGGGCTTCATGTAGACGCTCGGCCACACCGAGACCAATCCGTGCCGGATGCCGATGAGGCTCTCGGAGTGCCCCACGAACAGATAGCCGCCGGGGGCGAGCATCTCGGTGAGGCGGGCGACGAGGTGCGTTCGGGAGGGGACGTCGAAGTAGATCATGACGTTGCGGCAGAAGATCACGTCGAGCCCGCGTGGCACCGGATAGGTGTCCTGGAAAAGGTTCACCCAGTGCACCACCACATGCCTGCGCAGTTCCTGCTTCACCCGCAGGCACCCCACCCGTTCACCGATCCCCCGCTGGAACCAGCGCTGACGCCACTCCCCCACGGGGAGTTCGACTTTCTCCTCCTCGTAGATCCCCTGGCGACAGCGTTCGAGCATCCGCTGCGAGATGTCGGAGGCGTCGATCTGCCAGCGGAGCCAGGGATGGGTCCGGCAGAATTCGCCGAGCACGATCGCCAGCGAGTAGGCCTCCTCGCCAGACGAGGCGGCGGCCACCCAGAACCGCAATTGGCGGAGGCTCGATTTCGTCCCCTCGGCCAACCGCGGGAGGAGGTGACGGGTGAGGAGGTCGAAGTGCGCCGGCTCGCGGAAGAAGTGGGTGTGGTTGGTGGAGATCAAGTCGATGAGGGAGTCGATCTCATCCTCGCCGCCCGGGGCCCGGAGCAGGGCACAGTAGTCCTCGTAGTCGCCAAGCCCGAGCGACTGCACCCGTTGACGCAGTCGGCTGGCGACAAGGCTCTGCCGATCCGGGCCGAGCCGGATCCGGCTCCGTTCGTAGACGAGGTTCGCCAGGAACTCGAAGGCCCGGGGCGAGAGTGGGACATCGGGTGGAATGAGCATGTCGGAGGCGCTTCGTTCGGTTGAAAAGGGCCATCGACGGCTTGTTCGACAGGCGACTAAAAATCCTTGAAGTTCCTGTCCTCCTGATCATCATACGGCCCCTGTTCCGGCATGGGGATGTGGCCGAGCGACCGCCTCGACTCACGGGTCGGGACGAGCGGCCGGCCGCCAGCCGTGATTCTGGTCCGCGCGGGAGACCGGGGGGCGGCCAAGCGAGGCACGTCGTTCCCCCTCGAAGCCGCCGGGCTCCCGACCGCACCGACGAGCGCCCGGAGGTGATCGACAAGATCCTGGAGCGTCTTGGCCTGGCTGTTGAGTTCCTCGGCGGCGCTTGCGGTCTCCGCGGCGCTCGAGGCATTGGCCTGGGTGATCTTGTCCATCTGCGTCATCGCCTGGCCGACCTGCTGGATCCCCTGGGCCTGCTCCTTGGCCGCCGTCGAGATCTCGGCGACGAGGCCGTCCGCCGCCCCGACCTTCTCGACGATCTCGCGGAGCGATTCCCCCACCTTTCCGCAACTCACGCTGCCACGCCGGCTGTTGGCGATCGCCGCCTCGATCTTCTCGGCAGTCTCCTTCGCCGCCGCGGCGCTCCGCTGGGCGAGCGACCGGACCTCGTCGGCGACCACGGCGAAACCGGCCCCCGCCTCGCCGGCCCGGGCCGCCTCGACGGCGGCGTTGAGGGCGAGGATGTTCGTCTGGAAGGCGATCTCGTCGATGTTCTTGACGATCTTCGCCACCTCGGCGCTCGAAGCCTCGATGGCCGACATCGCGGTGTTCATCTCGACCATCGTGTCGGCCCCCTGCTGCGCCGCGTGGCGGGCCTGGTTGGCAAAGCCCTTGGCGCGCTCGGCGTTGTCGGAGGTGCTGCGGATCATCACCGACATCTGCTCGAGGGCGGCGCTTGTCTCGGCGACGCTCGAGCCCTGTTCCGCACAGCCCTCGGCGAGCGACTGACTCGACGACGAGAGTTGCGAGGAGGCGGTGGAGGTGTGGGAGGCGCCCGATTCGAGCGAATCAGAGATCCCGCCGAGCGACCGCTTCGCCGCCCGGACCGTCAGCCAGCCGACGATGCTTCCCAGGATCGCCGCCAATGCGAGCGTCCCTCCGACACCGAGATAGCTCACCTGGACGATCTCCATCGCCCTCTTGGCGGCCGCTTCGCCGAGCGTGACGTTGTAGTCGATGTGGCGGCCCATCGCGTCTTCGCACTTCGCAAGCGCCGGGTCGACTTCATTGAGCAAGATCCCCTGCGCTTCCTCCTTTCCCCCCTCCCGGGCCGCGGCCGCCACCACCTTGTCGCAGGCGGCCATGAGCACGAGCCGGACTTGCCTCACCGCCTCGAGGAGGTCGGCGTCGGCTTGATCCGCGATGCACGTTTCCTTGTATTCGGCGACGGACCGGTCCCCCTCGGCTTTGGTTTCCTGGAAGGCCTGCTCCGCGGCACTGCGGTTCGATCCCTCGCTGAGCAGGACACGGCTGGCCATGCGACGAAGCCTGATCGTGCTGGCATTGACGTTGCCCAGCAACACCACCGAGGGGACTGTGTTCCGGGCGAGCATCGTCACCTGGCTGTTGATGTCCCGGATCCTCCACAGCGCCGTCAGCCCGAGAATTATCGAGAGCAGGACAAGCAGCAGGTATCCCAGAGTGATCCGCCGCGGGATGGTCCAGTTGTTCATGGTCGTTCTTGGAGTGTGGATGGAGGTGGA
>CANGIH010000188.1 GCA_947453875.1 Planctomycetaceae bacterium
CGGCCTCCCTGTCCCCAGGCAAAAGCGAAGCGATTCATGCCGCACTCGATCGTCATCTTCGGTGCCTCCGGCGACCTCACCAGCCGGAAGCTCGTCCCGGCGCTTTACAACCTGTTTCGGGGGGGCTCGCTCCCCGCCGACACGCGGATCATCGGCTACTCGCGAACGCCGATGACCGACGACGCCTGGCGGGCGTCGCTCCGCGAGACGACGGCGAAGCACGCCGAGGGGGAGCCGTTCGACGAGAAGGCCTGGGGAGAGTTCGCTCCGCGGATCCACTACCAGCCCGGCGACATCGGCAGCAGTGCCGACATGGAGCAACTCAAGGAACGGCTGGCCGTGCTCGAAGGGGCCGCGGCCGTGACGCGCGTCTACTACCTCGCGACGGCGCCGCAATTCTACGAGCCGGTCGTGGCGGCGATCGGCGCGCTCGGCATGGCGAGCGAAGAGAACGGCCCGCGGCGGATCGTCGTCGAGAAGCCCTTCGGCACCGATCTGGCGACGGCCAAGCGTCTCAACGCCCACCTTCACACCGTGTTCGCCGAAAGCCAGATCTACCGAATCGATCATTACCTGGGGAAGGAATCGGTCCAGAACATCATCGCGCTGCGGTTCGCGAACACGATCTTCGAGCCGGTCTGGAACCGACGCTACATCGATCATGTGCAGATCACCGTGGCCGAGGAGGTGCCGGTGGGGCGGCGCGGGGCCTACTACGACGGCTCCGGCGTCCTCCGCGACATGTTCCAAAACCACCTCCTCCAGTTGCTCATGGTGACGGCGATGGAGGCTCCGGTGAAATACCGGGCCACCGCCGTGCGCAACGAGAAGGTGAAGGTGCTCGAATCGATCCGCGCCTACGAGCCAGCCGAGGTGCCCGCCGCCGGGACACGCGGGCAATACCGCGGCTATCTCGCCGATCCCGGCGTCGCCCCCGGCAGCCAGACAGCGACCTTCGGCGCCATCCGGCTCGAGATCGACAACTGGCGCTGGCAGGGGGTGCCCTTCTATCTGCGGAGCGGCAAGGCGATGTCGTGCCGGACGACGCAGATCGTGATCGCCTTCCGCCAGCCGCCGCTCGAACTTTTTGCCGAAGGGTCGCGCGGCGGCGCCAGCCACCGCGAGGGGAATCGGCTCGTGATCCAGATCCAGCCCGCCGAAGGGATCCAACTCCACTTCCACACGAAGGTGCCGGGAGGGGGCATGAAACTCCGCCTCACTGACCTCGAATTCAGCTACTCGCGCGAGTTCAAGGGGCGGCTCCCCGAAGCCTATGAGCCGCTCCTCCTCGACGTCATGACCGGCGAGGCGAGCCTCTTCGCCCGCAGTGATGAGGTGGAGAAGTCGTGGGAGATCATCGATCCTTTCGTGCGGGCGTGGAGCTCCGGGGAAATGGCGCCGATCGATCTCTACGAGCCGGGCAACTGGGGGCCGGCGTCGAGCGACGCCTGGATCAACGCCCAGGGACGAAGCTGGTTCGACATCTGCCCGGTGCTGTGACGTCGCGGGCACCACGGCCGGGCGACGGCGAGGGATTTTCTTTGACTGACTCGGTCCCACTCCAAGCGCCGCCGCAGCGTGCCTTCAAAGCGCCCTCGATCGGCGATGTGCAACTCGCCTCGCCGGTGCTCCAGGCGGCCCTCTCCGGCTACAGCGATCGGGCGATGCGCGTCCTCGCGCGGCGGTACGGCGCCGCGTACTGCCTTGGTGAGGTCCTCCTCGACGCCTTCGTCATCACCGCCGACCGCAGCAAGCGCAACCATGCCCGGCTCGCCCTCTCCCCCGAGGAGCATCCCGTCGGCGCGCAGCTCATGGGCTCGAATCCCGACGACTTCCCCCCCGCGGCCCGCCGGCTCGTGGCGGAGGGCTACGACGTCATCGACATCAATTTCGGCTGCCCGGTCAAGAAGGTGCTCGGCCGCTGTCGCGGGGGCTTCCTCCTGAGCGTGCCGGAGACGGCCCTCGAGATCGTCGCCCGGGTGCGCGACGCCGTGCCGGCCAAGATCCCGGTCACCCTCAAGATGCGCCGCGGGATCGACGACTCGCAAGAGAGCGCCGAGCGGTTTTGGACGATCTTCGACGGCGCCTTCGCCCGCGGGGCCGCCGCGATCACCGTTCATGGCCGCACGGTCCAGCAGAAGTATGTCGGCCCGAGCAACTGGGAGTTTCTCGCCGCGGTCAAACGCCATGCCGGCAAAAGGACCGTATTCGGCTCCGGGGATTTGTTCAGCGCCGCGGCCTGTCTGGCGATGCTCGAACGGACCGGGGTCGACGGCTTGAGCATCGCCCGTGGGGCGATCGGCAATCCATGGATCTTCCGCCAGACGCTCGCCCTTCTCGCCGGCGAAGCTCCGCTCGCGTCGCCGACGATCCACGAGCAGGCAGAGGCCCTCCGCGAACACTGGAGCCTCGCCGTCGAGCTTTATGGCGAAAACCTGGCGGGCCGACAGATGCGGAAGTTCGCGATCAAGTATGCCCGACTCCACCCAGATCATCTCGCCGTCCGCGATGCGTTCGTGCGGGTGAAAGTGAACGACGACTGGCAGGGGGTGATCGCCCGGCACTATCGCTCCGACGGCCCGGGGCGCGACCCGGCCGCCGACATCGACGAGACCGTCAGTTGCGACGAGGCCGAGGGATGATTCCCAGCGATGCCGAATCCACGACCGGTTCGCCCATGAGCGGATCGTGCGCCGAGCTCAACGGCGTCTTCCGCGGGAAGTATGGCGTCAATCGGAGTGAACTTGCCGCCACCGTGCCACTCGCGGCCGCGACGCTCATCGGCACCGCCGAGATCAGCCGGATCGAACATGGCCGCGTCGTGAAGACCAATCCGCCGGCGTCCGATTGGATCGCCGCCACGAAGGGACTGCTCCACGGCCTGCTCGCGGTCCAAGCCACCGGTGCCCGCCTCCTCCGTGGCGCGGCAGGGGCCGACGCGATCCTCGCCGCCGCCCAACAGGACGCCAGGGAACTCGTCCCCCTCCTCGGCCAGGCCGCGCTCCTTACCACCGCTGCGCTCCCCGCCGACATCGCTCCCCAAACCGGTCGCATCCTCGATGCCATGCTGGCCCTCGCTCGCCGCCGTGCCGAGACGGGGCAGGCTGTCGTCGGCGACATGCGCGCGGCGATGGGGCCCGTGCAGGGCGATCTCGACACGCTGCTCGAGAAGGTCGGCGAGGCGGTCTACGCCTCGGTCGTTGACAGTCTGCGGGCCTTCCGCGACGAGAGCCGACCGGAGGACTGGGCCGAGTGCCTCATGCTTGTCTGCGGCCCCCCCTTCGGCCGGCGCGACAACATCGAGATCGCCGCCGGCATGGAGGTGTTCGGTCGGGAAGCCCTCGGCACCCGCCTCCTCTACGTCGACAGCGTGTTCACGATTCCCGACGCGATCACCCAGGTGGCCGGCGTCATCGCCGATCGCGACCTCGGTGAGGACGTCTTCGGCGACCCCTACCGGATGTGGCGAGATCTGCTCGGCGACGTGGCCTGCCGGCACGCCGGAGGGGGCTTCTTCCCTCCCATGGGCCGCGACTGAGCGCCGCAGAGGCGAGCAACAGCCCCTCACCCCGCCGCAAGCGCGGCGTCGATCTCGCGGCGGACACCGATATCGTCCTCAGATCGCAGTCGGGCAGCGAGCGCTGCTTCAGCACCGGCCCCGAGTTCCCCCCCGGCACAGCGCCATCGTCCCAGCGCCCATGCGACTGCTCCGCGGACAACCGGGTCGTCGTCGTCGAGCGCCGCGATGAGGGCTTCGGCCGCCCCCGAGTCGGGGCGGTTGCCAAGCGCGATCGCCGCCGACCGGGCGATCCCGGACCGCTTCGCACGCAGCAGCGCCGAACCACGGAAGCGGTGGCGGAAACCGGCCTCGTCAAGGCTGAGGAGCTCACCCAACGGCAGGCCTCCGGCACCGGCCCGGGGCTGGAGCGTCGGCTCGCCCGATCCCGGTGCGTGACGATTCCAGGGGCAGACCTGCTGGCAGACATCGCAACCGAACACCCACTCTCCCACCGACGGACGGAGCGGTTCGGCCACCGGACCGCGCTGCTCGATCGTGATTCCGCTGATGCACTTTCCGGCATCGAGCACCCGCGGCGCGACGAAGGCCTGCGTCGGACAGGCCTCGAGACAGGCGGTGCAGGTGCCGCAGTGATCGACACGAATCGGCTCGGCCACCGGGAGAACGAGGTCGGTGAGCAGGGCTGTGAGGAGAAAAAAACTCCCGGCGGAAGGATCGATCAGGAGGCAGTTCTTGCCGAACCAACCGAGGCCGGCGAGCCAGCCGAACTCTCGTTCCGAGAACGGAGCCGAGTCGACGACACCGCGTGTCCGGCACCCGGGCGCCCGGGCCTCGAGCCACGCACCGAGGAGATTGACCCGATGCCGGAGGAGACCATGGTAGTCGTCTCCTCCCGCGTAGGCGGCAATCCGCCCCTCCCCCGGCGGCATCTCCCCGGGGGGCGGCAGCGGGTGGTCGGTGGCGAGCATCACCACGCTCCGCACTCCCTGAAGCATCCCGTCGGGGTTGTGCCTGAGGAACTCGTGCCCGACCAGCCAGTCGGTCATCGGGCCGGCCAGCCCCTGCTCAAGCCAGGCCCGGAACGCCGCATGGACACGCGGATCGCGGTCGGCCGCCGCAGCCGAAGCCACTCCCATCCTGGAAAAGCCGAGCCGCACCGCCTCGTCCCGCAGGGCCTCGACGAGACCAGCGTGATCGGCGACAGGCCCGGAAGGGCGGGGATTGGGGTGGGGCGGGGGCATCTGGAAAACGCGGGGGGGCATGCACGCGCCGACCAGCCAGGCGGGTCTGGTCGAACTGGTCTGGACGGGGTGGAGGGATTCGCTATTGTCCCGCCGGCCTGAACCTTTCCCAGCCCCCGCCTCCCCGCGGAGACGCCGTCGTGCCCCACTCCACTCCTGACCGACGACAGTCCTCCCCGCGACGGCACGCGAAGGGGGGACCTGCCGGAACGCTCTCCGCGGACCAACGCCCCCATCCCGGCAGGCTGGTCGTCATCGCGACGGCGATCCTCCTCGGTGGATGCGCGGGCTGCCAGACTCCGCAGCAGACCGCCGCCTACCCGGCGGGCTATCCCACCACTCATCCGAGCGCCTATCCGGTCGCCCCGACCACCGTCGCTCCACCGGCAACCGGCATGATCGGCCAGCCCGCCCCCTACGGCACTTACGCCGCCAGCCCCACCGTGAGCTACCCGCAGGCACCGGCCGCCCCCTCGCTTCCCGGCCCAGCGGCTCCCGCGGCTCCGGCGGCGAACAACTGGACCTGGGCCCAGAGCAGCCAGCCAGCCGCACCGCCGACGATCCAGCAGTACGGCAACCAGTTGCAGGCCAACACCAACCAATACGCGCAGCAACTCAACACCCAGACCCAGCAGTACGCCAACCAGCTCCAGCAGCAGCCGCAGCAGTGGGCCAACCAGGCGCAGCAGTACGCCAACCAGCAGGGGCAGCAGCTGCAAAACGCCACCAACCAGTACACGCAGCAGTTCAACGCCCAGACCCAGGCCGCCATCCAGCAGCAGCAGCAGGCCCTCTCCGGCCAGATGCAGCAGGCCACCAATCAGCTCCAGCAGTCCGTGCCGCAGGTGCCCCAGCAACAAACCGTCAATGGCAACTGGTGGCCATTCACGAGTCCGGCGGGCATGCCGCCAGCACGGAGCACACCGGCCCAACCGGTGAAGTACTGATCCCTTTCACTGCAGCGTCCGCGGGACGTTTCAGTCGGTGGCGGCCCCGGCCAGGGCCA
>CANGIH010000189.1 GCA_947453875.1 Planctomycetaceae bacterium
CTCGAGCGAGCCGCGGGCGGTGGCGGAGGCGTCGGCCCATTTGCCGGCGTCGTCGCCGCACAGGCTGGCCACGATCCGCCGGCACATCGGGCCATGCTTCTCGTCGTCGGCTTCGATGTGGCGCTCGAGATAGAAGCGGAGCCGCTCCCAGCTGTGGGGATCGTGAACAGCGAGCGAGGCGACGAGGGGGCGGAACATCTCGGGGATCACATCCTCGCGGCCATACGTGAAGGCGGCGACGATCCGGTGGGCCGAGCCCGAGGCGATGATCGCGAACGAACTGCGGACAAACGCCGCGGCAGCGGCAGGCACGCGGGCCTCGTCGAGGGCCCGATCGAGCGGGATGCCGACGGCGAGGAGCGTGAGGAGCGATTCGATCGGGCCGGTGTCGGCGCCGGCCTGGCGCATGGCATCGAGGTAGAGTTCGAAGTGGGAGGCGTGGGTGCCGTCGGGGAGTTCGTCTGACTCCTCGTCGAGGACGATCTCGTTGACGAGGCGGCGGGCTTCCCGGTCGGGGGTGGGGATCCAGGGGAGGGTGGTGCAGGTGAGCTTCTGTTGCAGGGCGACAAGCAGGCTCTGGAAGTCCCACACCGCAAACACATGATGCTCCATGAAGCGGCGGAGCCGCTCGGGGCTGTCGACGAGCTTGTAGATCGGGTGGGTGAGGAGCTTCTGGCGGAGGTCGCCGAGCTGAATGTTGGGCGGGCTCGCGGGGCAGGCGGATGGGGCGGAAGTCATGGTGGGATGGCCATCAGCGGCTTGGGGCAGGGAGCGACGAAACGCAAAAGCCGAAGGGCCGGTGGTGTCGGGTTTCCGACCACCACCGGCCCTTCATTTGTAGGCAGAAGCGATCCCTCCGGCGAGGCCCGCCGGAGGGAATCTGGCCCCGGGGAGGACTACTGGTAATCCTTGTCGGAAAGGGGCTTCGCCATGTCGGGAAGGCCATAGATTCCGGGGAACATCACGCCTGCGCCACCGACAGTGTTGGGGGTGAGGAGCTGGAGGTAGACCCGCGGTTCCATGCCGTCGGCGAGGTAGAGCGTGTGTCCATCGACGAATCCCGCCACCACGCCGCCAGGGTGGCGGGCCGAAGGGGTGGCGTAGGCGTTGAGGGGGAGGGAACCGGCTTCGATCGCCGTGACATTGATGAGCTTCACGGTGTTCTGCGAGGGGCCGAAGAGCCCGGAGTTGGTGAGTGCTGTGCCAGGGTTCTTGGGGACCGCACCAAAGCCGATGATCGGCGACAGATTCGCAGAGGAATTCGCGGCCTCGTCGTAGGAGGGGTTGGGAGCGTAGCTGTAGGCCGTCACAGCTGACCGGGGGGCCGCATCGTAAAAAGCCTGGGGGTTGAAGGTGGCGCCGCTGCGCTCGGCGAGGAGAATCGTGTTGGAGGAACCGTCGCCACTCGAGGTGTAATCGACGCTGTTCTTTAGGGCCGTGTAGCCGCCGCTCCCGCTCTTGCCGACAGTGTCCATCATCACCCCGTCGTCGCGCGATTGGCTGCCAGCGACCACGCCGATGCCGACGTTGCCGGCGTAGCCAATCGAGGGCGCGGCCGCCAATGCCGGCTCGGAAGTCGGACAGGTGAAGAGTCCCAATGGTGGGGCCCCTACCACGGCCGTCCCGACACTGTTGTTTTCCCAGAGTTTGTAGAGGTCAAGGCGCTCGACATTGGGGAGGATCAGCACCGGCCACGACACGGCACTAAATGGGGTGGTGTCGGCGGCGGCCCCAGTGCCGCTGGTGCTGTTCGGATGGGCATTGCGCCAGCCGGGGATGAACTTCTTCGAGTTGTCGAAGTTCGTGATGCCCAAGCCGATCTGACGGACGTTGTTGATGCAGGTGTTACGGCGACCGGCTTCGCGGGCGGCCTGCACGGCGGGCAGCAGCATCCCGACGAGTGTGCCGATGATGGCGATGACGACGAGCAGTTCGACGAGCGTGAAGCCCGAGCGGTTCGGGCGGATGTGGGTGCGCATTGAAAACCCCTTACGAGCGGTGTGCTCTTGGATGAGAGATGAGAAACCGGTCGCCCGACCAGTAGCCGCGGTGAGAGCCCTCCAGAACGGAAGCGCCCCCCGAAAAACCGCCGTAGCCGACCTGCCTGCCCCTATACGGAATTGTCGGGTCGAAGGTGCGATTTGTCCAGCGGCAGAAGGCCGGCCGGGCGCAGATTTCCCGAGCAGCGGCCAAGGGCCTGGCCTCGACCAGAGGAGATCCTCGGAGGGAGCCGCCGCAGGCCGGCGGGGCTGGAAACCGGGGCTGGCGAGGGGGAAGCGTGACCTGCCGTGGCGGACAGGATCACCCTCGGAAAGCTGAGCCGCAGGGGGCGGATCAGCCGATTCAGGCGACCGCAGTCTTGAGGCCGCCGCGACGGCGCTGCTCGAGGAGCACCAGGGAGCCGAGAACGAGCGAGAGGGCGCTGCCGAAGGAATTGGGATCGATCTCGGGGACGGCAGCGGAGGAACTGGCGTTGACGATCATCATGTAGGGGGTTCCCGACGAGAGTCCGGGCCACGTGGTGCCGCTATTGGACGAGAAGTTGGTGTTCGTCGACGTGCCGGGGCCGGAGGGGGCGTCGCCCGTATAGGACCAATTCGCCGCACCGACGCCATCGCCCCGCAGCACGACCCAAAAGGAACTGCTGGCGGCAAGGGAGGGAAAGCCGCCGGCGGGGGTGAACGTGTTCGAGCCAGATGACCAGCTGCCGGGATTCAGGAGCGTTCCGAGGAGGGTGCCGGGCTCAGTGGATGCATCGTCGTAGACATCAACAGCGATCGACCCGGACGGTGAGCCAGAGAAACTGAGCGTCACGGAGTCGAGGCTGTAGATAGAGGCATCGGTGTTGAACTGGTTTGCCAGCCAAGTGCCGTTGTTGGCGCCATCGGAACCGCCCGCTGTCGATCCGTTGATGCTGTCGTAGAGCGAGACAGCGGCAGCCGGAGCCTCCTGCCCAACCAGGATTCCCGCGATCAACGCCGCGCCGACTCCGAAAGCGATCATGGAGCGGCAGACGAGGAAGAGCGGGGAGTTGCAGCGGCGGCTCATCGGAATCCCTTTTGGTGGTGCCGCTGATCCCCTCACTGGGGCCAGCGGAACTTCCTGACGACCTTCGAGGAATGCAGATTCCGTGCCGAATCTTGCGTTGCGGCGTCTCGGATTCCGTAAGTCATTGTGAGCAAAGGACTTGTGGGTTCCTTGCGGCTTTGGCTGCATTCGGTGCGGCTTTCCAGCCCACCATTTCGGTGGTCGAGACTCCGGTGATTCGAGGCTGTCTTTCGCCGTAAAGTCCATTCTCTACAAGGTTTACGGTGACTCTCACTGCGTTTGTGAGAGCTGTGTCAGGCTCGAGGGAAGGGCATCACCAACCTGGTGGGAGTGGATGCCGCGGTCGAGTTCCGGGGCCCTTCGTGGATCGCGCAGAGGTCGGCGATCTGGCCAGCGACTTTCGCTTCGAGGCACTTCAAAGAAGCTGGTCGGCTAGGACTACCGCGGCACGAACGAGTGCCGGATGGTCACCTGCCGCACCTGCCGGCTCGACGGCTCATAGCAGCGCAGCCGGACTTCGATCCCCCGGAGCGGGAATCGGTAGGGGGGGAGGGTCTCGAGTTCGCCCGGATCGTCCCCCGCGCCGAGATTGTTGTAGAGCCCATCGCCGTCGGCGTCGTAGGGCGACTCATCCACCTTCCCGTCACTGTCATTGTCGAGGCCGTCGGCCCCTTCGTCGATCACGCCATCCTGGTCGTCGTCGAAGCCGTTCGATTCGTGATGCGTGCTCCAGGTGTCCCAGGCACGGGGGCCGGTGGCGTTGGCGGGACGAAGGCCGCTCAATGGCTCGCCAAGGTCGGCAAACCGCGGGCGGAGACCGGATGTCGCAACCGCGGAGGCCTGGGACCCATTCCAGCCGAGATCGACATAGCCGCCGTTGGCTGCCAATCCGGCCGCCGCAAAACCGCCGTCGCCGGGAACGAGCGCCGTATCCCCCGCCACATTCACCGGCGCCCCCGGATCGAAGACACGGATATCGAAAGCGAGGACATTGGCGAGGACCACATCCTCCCCCACCCGCGTCGAATTTTTAACGCGGTCGAAAATCAGGCCGTCAGGAGGGGGGGATGTCTGCCAGTTGGCTGGAAACCGAAATGACCCGGCCGTGGCATCGATCGTGCCCGACAGGTTGTGCATGAAGCGTGTTTCCCGACGGGTGAGATCGGCAAGCGAGTTGGGGAGGATCGCACCGAGCGGTTGCTGGTACTGCGCCGAGAGGTCGAATTGGTCGAAGAAACTGGCCCAGGAGTTATAGCTGGCCCAAGGCACGAAGTTTGCCGCGCCGTTGCCGTAGAAAGGGGAGAAGCCGACGTATCCCACAACAAGCAGTTGCCGACGGAAGAGGGTGTAGGTGGCGACCTGCTGGCTGCCGACGGTGAGCGTGTCGGTGGGGCGGAGAAACCAGGCGACCTCCGCCAACTGGCTCTCCATCGTCTTGGTGGTCGTCGTGTTCCCTGGAGTGGAGTCGTATTTCCCGAGATAGGGCGTCTCGGTGTTCCGCGTCGTGAACAGGAGCACGTCATCGATGTCGGCCGGCGCGACAGGCGTGGCATTGCCGCCGCTGGAGGTGTCGGTCTTCGGCCCCTCGACGATCTCGAAATAGCCCTCTCCAGCCTCCACTTCAAGAGGTGGAACCGTGCGTGCCGTGGCACCGGCGAGGTCGTTGCGCAGCCGCCAGGCGACGGAACGGAGCTGGGCGTCGAGTTCGATCATCGACCGGCTGTCGGAGACGGCCGTCCCGAAGGCACCAAACACCTGTGCGATGGCTCCCATAAGGATCAGCGTGCAGGTGGTGGCGACGAGCATCTCGACCAGCGTCATGCCACGGCGGGGATTGTTCATGGGGGGGGTCATTCGATGATCCTCCGCAGCAGGACGGCATCCCACACATTGTGATCCCGCCCCGGTTCGTGAGCCACCGGGAGTGACCGGTCGATCACGTAAAACGCCCGGTGGTAGCGGACGGCATCGGGGTCGGCTGGAGTCACCGGCTGGTTGGCTGCGGGCTGCGGCGCCACCGCCTCGCGGAGGGTGATCCAGACACCGAAGAGATGCGAACGGGTGGTCGCTGTGTTGGACAGCCGCGTGGCGGTGTAGAGCCCTTGGGCGGCATTGAGGGCCTTCGCGGAGGCGAGGGTGGCGTTGCTGTCTTCGGCCGGAGCCTGCACCGTCGCCGCCTGCGGCGGACCGCCCGTCAGGGCGAGCAGTCCGGCCGACGTCTGCAGAGGCATCGTATCGAAGGCCGCATTGGAACGGGTCTTCAGCGGATCGGGGGAGCCGTCGGTGGTCGTGACGAGCGTGCCGGCGACGACGGCATTCCAGACATCGTCGGCGGAGACCGTGTTGAGGTTCACCCTTCCCGGTTCCCTGCAGGCCGACAACTGGTTGACCGGGGTGGTCACCTGATCGATGCCGGCGACTGTGGCAAGATTCGCCTGCGGGTCGCTCGATGTGGCATGGATCCCGGCAAACCTCGTGGGCACATAGACGGCGTCGAGGAGCGGCGGATTTTTCAGGGTCTTGAGGAAGGCTGCCGTCCAGTTGTCCGGGGTGGCGCTGGGATCGAGTGTGGGGTTGGTGAAGTTCTTCAGCAGCGAGAGGCTGTCGAGACCGTGGACGAGGAACAGCTCCGGGCTGCCGATGAATGGGCGGTTGGGCCAGGGCAGCCAGACCGGCTTCTGGACGGCGGCCAGGGGGCCGAGTTGCGTCGACGGCA
>CANGIH010000190.1 GCA_947453875.1 Planctomycetaceae bacterium
AACCCCGTGACGAATGCACGCCCGTGGAGCCCATCAGGGCGATCGAACCCGAAGTGTCGTTGGAGCGGTCCGATTCTCCGATCCACGACAACGTCGCAACGGAATTCGGGCTCGGCTGCGGCGGTTGGGAGCTGATTCCCCTCTGCGTCGATCACGTGCCAATTCCCCGACCGGCGGACTGAATCCCCTGGGCCCGCCCCTACGGGATGAATGGATCCCGGGCCGAGGGCCCCGGCAGGGGCGGAATCCCCGCGTCCCCCCAAGGAGGCCCCGCAGCCCGCAGAATCCTCCGGTCATCTGCACCCGCGTGGCCGTTCATCTTGCGGGATTCGGCCAAATGGCTATTCTCAAAGGCTTCCCTGGGGCCCGCCGGTCAGTGGCGGGCCTCTGTTTTCCGTTCACGCGATGAAAGAAAAGTACCGTGGCACGTTCCTGTCAGGTCTGCGGCAAGGGTTTCTCGATGGGCAACACCGTCACCCTGCGCGGCAAGGCCAAGTACCTCGGCGGCGTCGGCACCAAGGTGACCGGCATCTCGCGGAGGAAGTTCAAGCCGAACCTGCAGCGACTCCGGGTAACCGTGGGCCGCGGCACCGCCAAGACGCTCCTTGTCTGCACCCAGTGCATCAAGGGTGGGGCGGTGACGAAACTCGTTCACCAGCAGCCCTTCCGTCTGCCGAACGTCGAGAAGTCCAAGCCCACCAGCCCCGAGGCGGTTCCGTCCGGTCCCCGCGCCCGCCCCTGATCGGAACGATCCTCCGACAGCCGGCGTTGCCCCCCGGGGCTGCCGCACGAATCGGCTTATGTCGCCGACGACTGGGCTTGTGATCCCTCGCGAGTAGGGGGCCCACTCCCCGCTGGACTGCGTGGAGAAAGGTCCCCCGACCTTTCCGCACCCGGTCGACCAGCGGAATGCCGAGGGTGTCCACGATCGATGGGACATCGCCGCCGGCGTGTGGATCCTGACCCACAGCCCCTCAATTCCGTCGGCGCCACCCAGTCTGGTTGCTCCCCCATCTCCCCGCGAGGATCGAATGGCCCTCTCCAAGAACGACGTGGCCAAGGTGGGGCTGCTCGCCCGCCTGGCGCTTTCTGACGCCGAACTCGACACGATGACTCGGGAACTTTCGTCGATCGTCGGATTCGTCGGGCAGCTTGAGAAGATCGACACCAGCGCCGTCGAGCCGCTGGCGCATCCCCTCGACACCCAAAACGTGTTCCGTGAGGACGTGCCCCGCCCGTCCCTCTCCACCGCGGAAGCGCTCCAGTCGTCTCCCCGCCACGACGGCGAGTGTTTTCTCGTGCCTGCCGTCCTCGGCGACACTGGCTCCGCCTGAGCAGCCTTCAAAGGTCCTCCGCCCAACGCTTCTCCTCCGCTCCTGCCCAACGCCCGGCGAACGCCCCCATGCAACCCTCCGATCTCTCCGCGGTCGATCTGGTGAACGCCGTCCGGCAGGGCGACCTCACGGCGGTGCGGTGCACCGAAGCCTACCTCGACCGGATCGCGGCTCTCGACGGCAGCATCAACGCCTTCCTCTCGGTCGATCGCGAAGGCTCCCTACGCACGGCCGCCTCCATCGACGAGCGTCGCAAGGCTGGCAAGCCGATCGGCCCGCTCGCCGGGCTGCCGGTCGCGGTGAAGGATGCCCTCTGCACGACCGATCAGCCGACCACCTGCGCCTCGAAGATGCTCGCCGGTTTCCGCCCTCCCTACGACGCCGAGGTGGTCGCCCGTCTCCGCGCCGCCGACGCGGTGATCGTCGGCAAGACGAACATGGACGAGTTCGCCATGGGGGGCTCGAACGAAAACTCCGCCTTCGGCCCGGTGCACAACCCTTGGGATCTCGCCCGGACTCCCGGCGGCTCCAGTGGTGGGTCGGCGGCAGCGGTGGCGGCCGACATGGCCCCCGTGGCGATCGGCTCCGACACCGGCGGTTCGATTCGCCAGCCGGCTGGCCTGTGCGGGATCACCGGCCTCAAGCCCACCTATGGGCGTGTCAGCCGCCGCGGCTTGGTGGCCTTCGCCTCGAGCCTTGACCAGATCGGACCGATGGCCCGGTCGGCCGCCGATTGTGCCCTCATTCTCAGCTCGATCGCCGGGCACGATCCCGGTGATGCCACCTCGCTCGACGCCCCGGTGCCGAGCTACACCGCCGACCTCGAGCGGCCTCTTGAGGGCGTGCGGATCGGCCGGGTCGCGGCGCACTTCGGCGCTGGCGTGGATCCGGAAGTGGCCCACGCCGTCGAGGAAGCCTTCGCCGCCTTCCGCGCCGCAGGCGCGATCATCAAGGAGATCGATCTCCCTCACGCCGATGCCGGCGTGGCCACCTATTACCTCGTCGCTCCCTGCGAGGCATCGAGCAATCTGGCACGGTACGACGGAGCGCACTATGGCCACCGGGCCGAGCCCGGGAAGACAAGCGGGGGCTTCGAGTCGGCGCTGGTTGAGATGTATTGCCGCAGCCGGGCGGAGGGATTCGGCCCCGAGGTGAAACGGCGGATCATGCTCGGGACCTACGCCCTGTCGGCCGGCTACTACGATGCCTACTACGCCAAGGCACTCCGCGTCCGCCGCCTCATCCGTCAGGACTATCTCGACGCCTTCGCCGAGGTCGATCTGATCGGTGGTCCGGTGTCGGCCACGGCGGCATTCAAGCTTGGAGAGAAGACCGGCGATCCACTCTCGATGTACCTCGTCGATCTCTACACCGTCGGCACCAATCTCGCCGGTGTGGGGGGGATCTCCTTCCCCTGCGGGTTCACGAAGTCGGGGCTGCCGATCGGCTTCCAGCTCCAGGGGCCGGCGCTCGCCGAGCAACTGCTCCTCCGTGCGGCCGACCGTTACCAGCACCTCACCGACTGGCATCTCCGCCGCCCGGCCATCGCCGCCCAGCGATGCTGATCCCGCATCGCCCCGAGCCCTCCCCGCCACTCGCGATTCTCCCGACATTTGTTTGTCCGCCCGAGCGCCTCTCCGAAAGCGTCCCCGACACCGCGAGCGCACCTGTGACAACCACTGCCACCACCGTCCCCTACACGACCGTCATCGGCCTTGAGGTCCATGTCCAGTTGCAGACGCAGACGAAGCTGTTCTGCGGCTGCTCGACGAAGTTCGGTGCCCCACCCAATACGCAGGTCTGCCCCACCTGCCTCGGCCTGCCGGGCTCGCTGCCGGTGATGAACCGGAAAGCCTTCGAACTGGCCGTCCGGTCAGCACTCGCCCTCGACTGCCGGATCGCGTCGTTCACGAAATGGGACCGGAAGAACTACTTCTATCCCGACCTCCCCAAGGGCTATCAGATCTCGCAGTTCGATCTGCCATTCTCCTCCGATGGCACTCTCGAAGTGGTCGACCCGAAGGGCGCCTGGTCGCGGAAGGTGGGCATCATCCGGGTGCACCTGGAGGAGGATGCCGGAAAAAGCATGCACGATGAGGCGTCTGGGGTCGCCGATACGCGGATCGACCTCAACCGCGCCGGCACGCCGCTGTGCGAGATCGTCACCCAGCCCGACCTCCGCTCGCCGCAGGAGGCCCGCGCTTGGCTCAACGAACTCAAGCTGTTGCTTGTCTATCTCGGGGTGAGCGATTGCAACATGCAGGAGGGGAGCCTCCGCGTCGACGCCAACGTCAACCTCCACATCCCCGTCGACGGCGGCCCGGATGCAGGGGGGAGGATCGCCAAGACCCCCATCGTCGAGATCAAGAACATGAACAGCTTTCGCTCCGTCGAACGGGCGCTGGCCTACGAGGCCATCCGCCAATACGAGGAGTGGCAGGCGACGAAGGCCGAAATGGGGAAGACCCCCAAACAGACTCGCGGCTGGGACGATCCCGCCGGCGTCACCCGCGCCCAGCGCCACAAGGAAGAGTCGAGCGACTACCGCTACTTCCCCGAACCCGACCTCGTGCCGGTGACGGTGTCAGACGAATGGCTCGCCGCCGCCAGGCAGGCGATGGGCCCCCCGCCGGCGGTTCTCCGCCAGACCTTGGCGACGACGTGGAAGATCTCTTCCTACGACGCCGACGTGCTCGTCAATCAGGGGGGTGATCTGGTCGCCTACTTCGAGGAACTCGCGGGGAAGGTGGGGGAAGGAAAGGTGGCGAGCAACTGGATGCAGCAGGACGTGCTGCGGACGCTCAACGAACGCGGGGGGACCATCGGCGAATTCCCCGTCCGCCCCGCAGCTCTGGCCGACCTCATCGGCAGGGTGGCCAAGGGTGACTTCGACACCAGCCGGGCCCGCGAGATCTTCGCCGAGGTGCTCGCCAGCGGCCGCCCGATCGATGATGTGGTGGCCTCGATGGGAATCGCCGCCGTCGACGACGACGAACTCGTGGCCCTCTGCCGGGCACTCCTTGCCGAGAACCCGAAGGTGGTTGCCGACGTAAAGGGGGGCAAGGAGCAGGCCGCCGCAGGCCTGATCGGCCAGGCCAAGAAGAAGAATCCGAACGTCAACCCGGGCAAGGTCCGGGCGATGTGCCTCGACCTCATCAGACAGATGTGATCGCGGTGGCCCCGTCGCCACCCCCCCCACAGCCCCGACCCATCAATCCAGGAACCGCGACATGGCAAAGCAGCTGCTCATCTACGAATCCGCCGTTCCGGTCAACGCCGCGACCCATGGCAGCCTGTCCTTCGAACCGGTGCCCGACTACACCTTCGCCGCCAGCATCAATGCAGTGCCCCTGACGGCGGTCGAGATCATCGCGGCGGCCCCCGAATACGCCATCGTCTTCGTCGCCTCCGGCGATGACGTGATGCCCGTCGCCGTCCTCGGCGTGCGAACAGACCAGAATCTCTTCCTCTCCTCCGATTCCCGCTGGGAGGCCAAGTACGTCCCTGCCTTCATCCGCCGCTATCCGTTCGTGTTCTCGATGAGTGCCGACCAGAAGACGCTCACGCTGTGCATCGACGAAACCCACCCCGGCTTCAACCGGGACGGGCGCGGCGAGCGGCTGTTTGACGAGGCTGGCAAGCCCACCCCGTATGTCGATCGCGTGCTCGGTTTCCTCAAGGACTACCAGGCCCATGCGGAGCGGACGCGTTCCTTCGGGAAGCGGCTCAAGGATCTCGGTCTGCTTGAGGCGATGGAGGCCGTGGTCACCACCCCCGGCGGCGAACAGGTGCCGCTGCGTGGATTTCTGGCCGTATCGCGGGACCGCCTCCGTGCCCTCGAAGGGGAGAAGCTCGCGGAGCTTGCCAGCACCGACGAACTCGAACTGATCTATCTCCACCTCTTCTCGATGCGGAACTTCAACGACGTCAAGGATCGTTTCGTCGGTGCCATCGGCAAGTCGACGGCAGCCGTCGAGGCCACCGCGGCATCCTGATCCGCGTCGCCGGGAAATCCGCCGTGAACCGCTCCGTCGAAGCCTCGCCGCCCCCGCCGCATCTTCTCGCCGCGTGGGATCGCGAGCATGTCTGGCATGCCTTCACGCAGATGCAGGAATATGAGCCGCTGCTCATCGAGCGGGGGGAGGGCTGCACGCTTGTCGACACCGCCGGCAGACGCTATCTCGACGGCTCGGCGAGCATGTGGTGCAACGTCCACGGCCATGGCCATCCACGTCTCGATGCAGCGCTTGCGGCGCAGGCTGCAAAGGTCTCCCACACCACGAACCTCGGGCTCTCAAACCCCACCACCGTCGAGTTCGCCCGCCGACTCGTGGAACTCGCCCCACCTCGACTCGAGAAGGTGTTTTTCAGCGGGGATGG
>CANGIH010000191.1 GCA_947453875.1 Planctomycetaceae bacterium
CGGCGATCGAGAGGGTCGATCCTTCCTCGAAGGCCACGCAGGTGCTGATCCTCGTGCCGACGCGTGAATTGGCCACCCAGGTGGCGGCTGAGGTCGAGAAGCTCGCCACCTTCAGGAAGGGGATCCGTACGGTGACCGTCTACGGCGGAGCCTCCTACGACCGACAGTTCGCCGATCTCGGTCGCGGGGCGCAGATCGTGGTGGGGACACCGGGCCGGCTCGTCGATCACCTCGGCCGCAACACCCTCGATCTGTCGGGCATCAAGATGCTTGTCCTCGACGAGGCCGACCGGATGCTCGACATGGGCTTCAGCGAGGATCTCGAGAAGATCCTCGCCGCGGCGCCGTCCGAGCGGCAGACGGTTTTCTTCTCGGCCACTTTCCCGCCGGCGATCCGCGGCCTCGTCAACCATCACGCCCGCTCGCCCCGCGAAGTGCGTGTCGACAGGGCCAGCAGCGACGGGCCACCGGCGGTCGATCAGGTGTTCCACGAGGTGCGTCACCATTCGAAATCGGCGGCGCTCGGCCGGTTGATCGACTTCCACGATCCGCCGAGCGGGCTCGTGTTCTGCAATACGCAGCGGATGGTCGACGAACTCGCCGACTGGCTCCTCGATCGCGGCTGTGCCGCCGAGCGGCTTCATGGAGGGATGGCGCAGGCACAGCGGACGCGGGTGATGGAGGGATTCAAGCGGGGGGCGTTTCGCTGGCTCGTTGCCACGGATGTCGCCGCACGCGGGATCGACGTCAACGATCTTGCCCTCGTGGTCAATTACGATCTCCCCATCGATGCTGAGGATTATGTCCACCGCATCGGTCGCACCGGCCGTGCCGGCAAGACCGGAATGGCGGTCTCGCTCGTTTCCGGCGGAGCGGGCTTCCGCCTCGGGCAGATCGAGCGGTCTCTCGGGGTGCGGATCCGCCGTGAGCCGGTGCCGACGCTCAAGGACGTCGCCACGCGTCGGACGGCGGCCGTCGTCGAGCGGGTGCGCGCCATGCTCGGCGTTGAGGGGGCTCCCCCCACGTCGCCGGTCGTCGAGCGGCTTGTCAAAGAAGGGCATGCCGCGGAGGCGATCGCCTCCGCGGTGCTCGCCTGTTTCGTGCCGGTCCCCAATGCCAACGAGCGGGAGGAGCCGATCGACGCTCCCGATCGACGCGGCCCGCCGTCGCGTCCGTTCGAGAAGTCGTTCGGCGGCAAGCGGTCGTTCGCCAAGCGTCCCTACGCGAAGAAGCCCTTCGACGATGGCCCGCGCCCACCGCGGCCGGGCGATGGCGGGCCGCCCCGCAGCCGTGCCGGTGCCGATGACGGCCCCCGCCCGGGAGGAAATCCTCCGCGGAAATTCGGGCCGGTGACCGGGGGCGGTGCGGGAGCCGCCGAAGGGGGGGCGCGTCCGCCGTGGGCGAAGAAGACGTTTGCCAAGAAGAAGGCCTGGAAAAAGAAGAAGCCTGGCCCGGGCTGATCTCCGCTCCCTCCGATGTGGCTGCCACGAAGGGACGCCGTCAGCCGGCACCGTGGCCATCCCATCGAAACAGGGTCTGTTCGTGGAGGCCGCCGTCTTGGCGTCATCCCGGTGGATGGCGTAGGGTGCCGCTGGGCAGGTTTTTACGCCCGAACGATCCTCACCAGCGTCAATCCCATCGAGGCCCGCCAGCATGGACGCGATCAAATCGCTTCTCGACATCTTTCTCCATGTCGACGACCACCTTCACGCTCTCCTCGAGGCCTGGGGGCCTTGGACGTACGTCCTCCTGTTCGCGATCATCCTTTGTGAAACGGGTCTGGTGGTGATGCCGTTCCTGCCGGGGGATTCGCTTCTCTTCGCCGCGGGGGCGATGGCGGCGCTCTATCCCGACGACCTCGGCATCGTCCCCCTCCTGATCCTCCTTTCGATCGCGGCGATTCTCGGCGACACGATCAACTATTTCCTCGGTCGTTGGGTGGGGCCGAAGGCCTTCTCGCTCAATACCTGGTTTTTGAAGCACGAGCATCTGGAGAAGACGCAGTCCTTCTACGATCGGCATGGCGGGAAGACGATCGTGCTTGCCCGGTTCATCCCGATCGTTAGGACATTCGCCCCGTTCGTGGCAGGCGTGGGGAAAATGCACTATCCGACGTTTCTCTGGTTCAACGTCGCCGGTGGCATTCTCTGGGTCGTGCTATGCACCGTCGCCGGTTACTTCTTCGGCAACATCGATGTCGTGAAAAAGAACTTCGAGTTGGTGGTGATCGGGATCGTCCTGGTGTCGGTGCTGCCGCTGGCGTGGGAATGGTGGGCCGCGCGGCGGGGGGCTAGCCGGCCGTGACGGGTTCCTGGCCCCATATGGTCCGCTTCGCCACCGACCACCAACCCGGCTCGTCGAGCCCCAGGTAGGGGTTGTCCGGGGAAAGGGACCGCACCAGATGGAGGTGGGCCGATTCGAGATTGTGATAGGGAAGCGACGGGAAGAGATGGTGGAGCGCGTGGTAACGGATCGCGAAGGGGAAGAAGAGGAGCGTGAGTGGATCCTTCCGGGTGAAATTGCATGAATCGAGGATGTGGTCCTCGACTGTGGCGGGCTTGCCGTCACCGTCGAAGTGATGGTCGGCGAGTTGCCGCATCTGATTCATGAAGAAGGTGGCAAGCGCCAGCAGGTAGAGCAGAGGGATGCGGCTCAAGGGGGCAAGGCCGAGAAAAATCGTGAGGGGGATCGCTGCGGAGCGGAGGAAGCAGAGTGCCTCGACGCCGAGGATGGCACGCCGATCGAAGGGGGTGAGCCTCCGGTGATAGCGGGTGTTGAGAGTCAGCGAACTGGCCCGCTCGAGGACCGTTTCCCGGAGTGCCGGGTGGAGGAAGGTGAGCGGCGCGAGGAGGAAACGGAGGAACACCAGCAGCGGGAAGACGAGCATGTAGGCCGTGTAGCCGAGGAAGCTGCGCAGGTTGCCCCCCTCCAGGACGTTGGCAACGTATTCCGGATCCTCCGGCGTGCCGAACATCTTCATGCTGTGATGATCACGGTGCTGCCGCGTGAAGAAGGGGGATGGGGTGAGCGTGAACGTGCCGACAAGGACGTTCCAGGCCACCTTGAAGGCCCGCATCTCATGGGAACCGAGGTGGCATACCTCGTGGACGAGCGATCCGAGCCGGTAGAGCCAAAAGGCGGCCAGAGGAAAAGCGGCGATCTGCGACCACGATCCCAGCGGAGCGAGGAGATAGATCGTGGCGGCGGAGTAGGCGCAGGTGATCGAGATGAGGAAGTCGCACCAGTAACGCCACGGCTTCACCCGGAATGGATCGTCCGGTGCCGATTTGAGCGCTTGACGCACCTCGCTGACCCACGCGGGGGCGGCGGCGTCGCGGGCAGGATCCTCCGCCCCCTCGACCGAGCTGCGGGCCCCGATCGAAAAACCTGCGTGTGGGGATGCCTGCGGGGCGATGCACTCCATCTGTGGCCGTTCCTCCGTGTGACGCCGGGGAAGGGGCACGCCAGGCGCGCATTCCATCAATCCTTCATCGGGATCCCCGGGCGAGGAGAGCAGACCAGAAACCCGGCGATCCGCATACCCCGCAGCCCTGCTGGGTGGAATTCGGGACGCGACCTCCGGGGGAATGGGTAGGTGCGGGGGAGATTGACGCCCTGCCGGGAGCCATCAGGGCTGCGCAGGGCTGATGATCGCCCTCATTTCCCGCACCGCCTGCGTGAACCCGACAAGCACCGCACGGGCGACGATCGAGTGGCCGATGTTGAGCTCGTGCATGCCGTCGATCCGCGCGATCGGGGTGACGTTGCGGTAGGTGAGGCCGTGGCCCGCGTTGAGCGTGAGTCCGGCGGAGCGTGCCAGAGCGCCGCCTCGGGCGAGATCGAGAAGGGAGGCGGCGCGGTCCCCGTCCGCCGTCGCATTGGCGTAGGTGCCAGTGTGCAGCTCCACGGCCTCCACGCCCAATTCGGCGGAGCATTCGATCTGCGGTGGGGAAGGATCGATGAACAGCGACACCGCGATCCCCGCGTCGTGGAGGCGGCGGATGGCCGCGGCGGTGGCGGCGCGATGGGTCACGACGTCGAGGCCCCCCTCGGTGGTGATCTCCTCACGGCGTTCCGGGACGAGTGTCACCTGATCGGGTTTCACCCGGCAGGCGATGGCGACCATCTCCGGGGCGATCGCCCCTTCGAGGTTGAGCTTCACCTGCACCGTCTGCCGGAGCACCTCGAGATCCCGGTCCTGGATGTGGCGGCGATCTTCGCGGAGGTGGACGGTGATCGCGTCGGCGCCGCCGAGTTCCGCCAGGGCCGCAGCCCAAACCGGATCGGGTTCGACGGTCCGGCGTGCCTGCCGGAGCGTGGCGACATGATCGATGTTGACGCCGAGCGTGGCCATGAGACCTCGAGGGGGCGGTGGCGAAGGACTGCTCCGCATAGAGGAGCAGGAGAATCGAACCAGGCGAAGAATAACAAAAAGGGCGGCCGGCCCCGGGGCAACGGGACCGGCCGCCGCTGGAAAGAACCTTTGGCCCTCCCGGGTCAGTCGTCGGACTTGAGGAGGATCACCGAATTGCCTCGAGCGGTGCGAACCTGGAGCATCACGCCGTCATCGAGTGACTCCTGCTCGACCGCCTCGGCGAATTCTCCGATTGTCGATACCGATTTCCGCCCCACCTTGCGGATGAGCATCGAGGGCCCGATGCCGGCCTGATCGGCAAGCCCGCCCTCGTCGACCCGATCGACGAGCACCCCCTCGAAGCCCCCGAAGGCATCCTCCCCATCTTCCGTGGCGACCTTGTTGCGGACTTCGAGACCAAGCTCCTTGGAGTAGTAGGTCTCGGCGGCCATCTCCTCCCGCTCGGGGCGGCGAACGGTGCCACCGGAGAGCTTGTCGGGCATCGGCCGGACGGCGATCTCGAGATCCGACTTCCTGCCGTCGCGGAGGACGGTCACGCGATGGGGCTTGTCGAAGTCGGACCGCTCGACCACTTCTTGGAGGGTACGCGGGCCATCGACGGCCTTTCCGTCGAAGCTCGTGATCACGTCGAGCTCCTCGACGCCGGCTTCGGCCGCCGGTGACCCGGCGACAACGTCGTTGACGAGCACCCCCTTGCGATCCTTGACGCCGAGCTTCGAGGCCATCTCGCTCGAGAGGGCGCCGATCTGGACGCCGAGGTAACCGCGCTGGACGCGCCCCTTGGCGACGAGCTGCCCGCCGACCCACTTGGCGAGGTTGATCGGGATCGCGAAGCCGATGCCCTGGTAGCCACCGTTGTTGGAGGCGATCGCCGTGTTGATTCCCACCACCTCGCCGGCAAGGTTGACCAGCGGTCCGCCGGAGTTGCCCGGGTTGATGGCGGCATCGGTCTGAAGGAACTTGGCCCGCTGCACGCTGCCGAGCTCGCGCCCCTTGCCGCTGATGATCCCGGCGCTGACGGTCGTCTCCAGCTCGAAGGGATTGCCGATGGCGATCACCCAGTCGCCGATCTCCATCTTGTCGGAGTCGCCGAGCTTCGCCACCGGGAGGTTGTCGGCGTCGCCGAGCCGGACGACGGCCAGGTCGCTGGCCGGATCGGTCTTGATTTCGACCGCCTTGTATTCGCGTCCGTCGGAGAGCTCCACGGTGACCGTGTCGGCCCCGTCGACGACGTGGTTGTTGGTGAGGACGATCCCGGAGGCGTCGATGATCACCCCCGAGCCGACGCCGGAGCGGCCCGGCATCCGCCGGCCCCC
>CANGIH010000192.1 GCA_947453875.1 Planctomycetaceae bacterium
CACCACCACCG
Source organism: Planctomycetaceae bacterium (assembly GCA_947453875.1). Lineage (GTDB taxonomy): Bacteria > Planctomycetota > Planctomycetia > Pirellulales > UBA1268 > QWOP01. Next base: position 12 of record CANGIH010000192.1, read on the forward strand.
CGACGTTCCAGTCGAGCGGAAGGGGACCGATGATCTCGGCAAGCGCCTTCGGGCCGCCGGTCGACGCTCCGATGAGGAGGAGCCGTGGCGGGCCAGATTGCGCCGACGACCTGCTGAACCGTCGGGAATCGGGCGACACGCCGACGATCTTCGCGATGGTGGCGATCTTCTCCACGAGCGCCTGAGCACCCTGAACCTCGCCGGACGGGCCGAGCACCGGTGTGTCGACGGCGTCGAGAGCGCCGTGGCCCATCGCCTCGTAGACCAGAGAGATGTTGCCGCTGACGGTGGCGGTGACCACGAGGATGGCGCATGGCGACGAGAGCATGATCTGCTTCGTGGCCTGCACGCCGTCCATATGGGGCATGAGAAGATCCATGAGGATCAGGTCGGGGCGATCTCGCTTCGCCATGGCGACCGCCTCGATACCGTCTGCCGCGGTCCAGACAATCTCGTGGTCCGTGAGGCTGGTGACGATTCTCCGGAGTGCCTCGCTGGCTGCCCTGACGTCGTTGACGATGCCGATTCGCACGCTGTCCCTTTCGTCGAGGACCCCGCCGTTGGTTCAGGCGTCGGGGTCGCCGATCAGGTCGATGATCGTTGAGATGAATGTCTGATCGTGGAAGCTGGTCTTGGTGAGGTAGCGGTTTGCGCCGGCATCAAGCCCGCGGAGTCGGTCCTCGTCCCGGTCCTTGTAGGAGACGATGACGACGGGAATCTCCCGGCGCATCGGGTCGCCCTTGATCAGCGACACCAGACCGATGCCATCCAGCCGGGGCATGTCGATGTCACTGACGACTAGATCGTAGTCGCCACCCCGGATTGCATTCCAGCCGTCCATGCCATCCACGGCCACGTCGACGTCGAAACCCCTCGACTGGAGCAGTTGGCGCTCCAGTTCCCGGACCGTGACGGAGTCGTCCACGACGAGGACCCGCTTCGTCCGGCGGGAGCGGCGGGCGAGTTGGGCGAAATCAACCCGTGACAGTCTTCTTCCCATCAGGAGGTTGTCGATCGACAGGACGAGGTCCTCGACATCGACGATCAGCACCGGGGCACCGTTTTCGAGGAGCGATGCGCTGTTGATATCCGCAACCTTCCCGAGGCGGCGGTCGAGCGGGCGGACCTCGAGATCGCGTTCGCCGATGAAGGCCTCGACGATCATCCCGAACTGCTGGCCGCGATCGCTCACCACAACCACCGGCATCGGGTCAGGGGGATGTCCTCCGCTGCCCGTGCCGAACACCTGCTCGGCCATCACAAGGCCGATCGATTTGCCGTCGCGCTGGAAGAATTGCCGGCCTTCGACGGTGCGCACATCGTCATGCTTGACGAATTGGATGTGGTCGATGCGCGTCAAAGGAAAGGCGTATGGTTCGCCAGCCACTTCCACGAGGAGCGCTCGGACAACCGACATCGTGATGGGAAGTTGGAGCGTGAACACGGTCTGCCGGCCAGGCTGGCTCGTGACCCGCACCGCGCCGCCGACGGCCTTCACCATGCTCTGTACGACGTCCAGGCCCACCCCCCGGCCGGAGATCTCCGTCACCCTCTGTCGCGTGGAGAAGCCGGGGAGGAACATGAACTCAAACACTTCCGCCTCGGTGAGGCGATCGGCAACATGCCGTGGGACCAGTTCCCGTTCCACGGCCCGATCGCGCAGACGTTCCACGTCGATCCCCCGGCCGTCATCCGAGAGGAGAATCTGCAACATGCCGGCGCGATGGCGGGCCTCGAGGAGGATCGTGCCCGCCGGCGGTTTCCCCGCCGCGACACGTTCATCGGACTCCTCGATTCCATGATCGATCGCGTTGCGGATGAGATGCGACAGCGGTGCCTCGAGTTTGTCGAGGATGTCGCGGTCGACCCCGGTCTGCTCCCCCCGGACATCATAGTGCACCCGGCGGTCAAGCGATCTGGCGAGATCGCGGACGAGCCGGGGAAAGGACCGGATGCCGTCAGCGAGCGGACGCATCCGGCTGGCGATCACCTCGTGGTGGAGGCGCCCCGAGAGATCCTCATTGCGGCGGGAGAAGCTCTCGAAGTCTTCGACGAACCTCATCAGGGCAAGGAGTGATGTGTCGGCCCGTGACCGGGCTCGCTCCACGGTGGCGGCGAATGCCGGCGGGAGCCGGGCGCTCTCCGCTCCGGTGTGATCCTCGAGGGCGGCCAACGCATCGCACAGGTCGACCTGAGCTGCCCTGAGGCCGAGCAACCCATCGACGAAAGGGCGGAGTTGACGGGTCTCAACGAGGGCCTCCCCTGCGAGTCCGACGAGCCTTGTCAGGCTGTCGGCGGAGACTCGGACAACACGGTCATGGGATTCGATCGGCTTTTCGCCGGCCGCGGCGCCCCGATCATCCTCTGGGGCGGGAGCCTCCTCGCCCGTGGAGGGGAGACGGACGTCGATGGCGACCGACACCGGGCCATCCTCGGCCGGCTCTGGGCGGGCCGCAGGCAACGGTGTCGATTCCGCCGGCAGGGGGATGGAAGGGGAGGGCAACGGGGGCGGTGCCGGCGGCGGGGCATCAGTCTCGGCCTGCGCAGGCAGTCGTGTGAGGGAGGCCACGAGAGAGGCGGCGCGGATCGGCCACTCACTTTCCGGGTCGAGTCCATCCGCCGCGTGTCCGATCGAGCCAAGGAAGTCGATGCATGTAAGGAGGATGTCCGCGTGCTCTGGACGCACAAGGACCTCCCCCCGACCGGCAGCCACGAAGCAGTCCTCAAGGGCGTGGGCGACGGTGACTGCCGGCTCGACCCCCACGATCCGTGCGGCCCCCTTGAGCGAGTGGGCCGCGCGCATCATCGCTTCGATCGTGCCGGGGGAGATGTCGAGCCGCTCGATGGCGAGCACGCCCGCGGAGAGGATGGCCGTCTGCGTATCCGCCTCCAGCCGGAACAGCTCGAGCATCGAGAATCCACTCAGATCCTCCGCCATGGCGTGCTCCTTTCCATGTCTCTTCGGGTGCGAGGTCAATGGTTCTGGATCTGGTCGTGCAGCCCGTCAAAGAAACGGCTTTCATCAAGCAGGCCGACCATCAGCCCCTGCCAGTCAAAGAGGGCGTTGCAAAAGCGGGCGCCAGACTGGCTGACGGTGGCCGGAACGGCACGCATGTTCGCCTCATCGATGCGGTGCACGCCGGCGACCTCATCCACGCCGAACACCCAACGGTCCGGGTTGGGGCGTCCGGAACGCTCAGCCACCAGGAGCCGACGAGACAAAGCGTCATGGCCCGGGGGGGTGACGGGCGCCGCCGACGAACCGGTCGCGGCATCTTCGGGGATCGCTGGATCGATGCCGAGCAGACGGTGCGCCGAGACGCACAGTTGGAGTTGTCCGCGGATGTTCACCAAGCCTTCGATCAGACCGCCGGTGCGGTGGGGAACGCTATGGCAGATCCGTTCAGTCGTTACTTCGACCAACGCCACCGTCGACAGGGCCAGCCACTCCCTGCCGAGTCGGAAGACCAGCACCCCAAGGAGGCTCGACTCACCACTGTCACCGGGTTCCTCGAGGATTCCGGACCACGATTCGAGGTACCCGGCCGGCGCTTCACGGTCGAAGAACGTCCGGGCGGCTTCTGCCATCACCGGGCAGTTACGGCAATGAACGTAGGTGTCGAGTTCGCTGCAAGTGCGGTCGCCGGTGACTCCGATCTTCCGCCAGCACTCGTTGCCGGGGAGGGGGAGCATGCGGGACTGGAGTGGCTTTGGATCGAGCGGCGACGAGGAATCGGTCATCCTGCACCCTTCCGTTCGAGCACTCTCCGCGCCGATCGACGGTACTGGTCGGCCAGTTCGAGGTCACCCCGCTGCGTGGCAATCAGTGACAGGGCGAGCAAGGCATCCTCGTGGCCAGCATCGAGATAGAGCGTCTTCTGGAAGCAGTCCTCTGCGGAGGGCAGCGCCCCGCATGCTTGGTGGACGATGCCGGCGAGAAAATAGAGTTCCGCCGAGGGGCCGATCAGTCGCTGCTGAGCTTCGCACAACGCGATCGCTTCGGAAAACCTGCGCGCGTTGGCGAGCGAGTTGACCTGCTCGAGCACCTGCGGAAGCTGGAGGAGAGTGACGCCATCGGCGCCAGCGGCATCCGGGATCGGTGGCGCCTCCAGGGAAGGTGCGGCAGGGGGGGGCGGAGGCGTCGTAGGCGACCCCTCCTTGCTCGCCGGGGACCCAGTGACGGGATCACGCCGCTGCGGGGGCGGCGCAGGTGGCGCGGCGACGCTGCTTCCCGGTGCCTGAGCAGACGGCTTCTTCATCCCTCCGGGGATTCGGTTTTGACTCCGGAGTGGCGAGGTTTTGGACCAGGCCTTCGGATCATTGCCGGTCGTTCGACGGAGCGTGAAGGTCGATCCGCCGGTGTCAGCAATCCAACGCTCGCGGAGTATCGCCGGTTCGGCGGCTCCGAGAACAACGACGCCTTCCGGCTTGAGGAGTCGGTCGATCGAGCGTTCGACGGCAGCGCGGGCCACGGGGGTGAGGTAGATGAGAAGATTCCTGCAGAACACCACGTCATAGGGCGCCCGCCCCGATTCGATCGCCTCGGTCACGAACGATTCTTCGAGCACGTTTCCCCAGGCGAAACGGACGCAGCCACGCACCTTCTCGTCGAGGACGGCAGAGCCCCCCTCCATCCTGAACCAGCGCTCGCGGAAGGCACCGTCGGCGTTGCGGAAGGCGTTCGGCGAATAGCGTGCGGCATGGGCACGAGTCAGCGCGACGTGGCTGACGTCCACCGCGTCGATCCGGAATGCTTCCGGGGGCAATCCCGACTCGAGCAGCGTCATGGCGATGGAGTAGGGGTCCTCGCCGGCGGCGCAGGGGGCACTGAGGATCCGTAGCGGATTGCCGGCTTTGGCCGCCTCGGCACGGGGGCTGACGAACCGTCGCAAGTGGTCGTACACCTGCGGATCGCGGAAAAACCAACTCTCCGCGACCACGACCTCCTCTACGAGGCGGTCACGCTCCGCCCGGTCCGACTCGACCAGTCGCATGAAGGCGCCGACATCGTCGAGGCCGAGCGAGAGCATCCGCAGCCGGACGGCCCGGCGGATCGCTGCCTCCCCGATACTATGGGGATCGAGGCCGATCCAGCGGCGGAGCAGTTCCTCAGCCGACGCGGAGGGGAGGAAAGAGACATCGGTCATGGCGTCAGCGGCTCCGCCCCGGACGCGAACAGGCCGGCCGCCAGTTCGGCCGGGAGAATGTTCTCGACCGTGAGCAATTGGACCGTCCGCCCGTTCAGCCGAACGATTCTCCCCAAAAAGGGTGCGTTGTCCAAATGCATTTCTGAAAAAACGGTATCTGCGTCTTCCGAGCGGAACGTCGACACCATGTTCTCCGCCACGAGCCCCATGCGGACCTTCCGCGGAGGAGATTCGGTCTTTTGGACGGTTCTGGGGACGTATTCGACGACGATCACCCGCGTGCTTAGACGCTTCGTGGAAAACTCGTCGGCCAACCGCCGGGCCAGATCGACAACGGGGATCAGTCGGCCGCGGTAGGTGACCATACCGAGGACGTAGTCGGGCAAACGGGGGACGGGCCGAACTGGCACCATCGGCAGGACCTCCACGACGGCGTGTGCCTCGATGGCGTAGCTCTGGTCGCCGGCGGTGAGGATGAGGAGTTGCATGGCGTCGTCGGCCCGGGTCCGACCCGTGGCCCTGGG
>CANGIH010000193.1 GCA_947453875.1 Planctomycetaceae bacterium
CGGGTTCGTCGCCCCACCGGCCTGCCGGCCTACCTCGCCAGCCTCTACGAGGTGCCCCTGCTGACTCGCGAGCAGGAGGTGTGGCTGTTCCGCAAGTTCAATTACCTCAAGCACAAGGCGAAGACGCTCCGGGATCAGCTCGATCCGGAGAAGCCGAGCACGCGGCTGATGGACCAGATCGACTCGATCTACGAGGAGATCGTGGCCCTGAAGAACCGCCTTGTTCGTTCCAATCTCCGTCTCGTGGTGTCGATCGCCAAGCGTCGGGTGACGCCGGGTGACAGCTTCTTCGACCTCGTCAGCGACGGCAACATGTCGTTGATCCGCGCGGTGGAGAAGTTCGACTACGCCCGTGGCAACAAGTTCAGCACCTACGCCTCGTGGGCGATCATGAAGAACTTTGCCCGCACGATCCCCGACGAGCACAAGCGTCGGGATCGGTTCCGAGCCGCCGATATGGAGATGCTGCAGACGGCCGCGGACGATCGGACCGACGAGCACCAGCAGCGCCTTGCCGAATCGGATCGCCTGCAGCAGGTGGGGCGGTTCCTCGACCGCCTCGATTCCCGCGAACAGACGATCATCATCCGCCGCTACGGCCTCGACCGGGCCGCCGAGCCGCAGACCCTCAAGGAGGTCGGCACGGCGCTTGGGGTGACCAAGGAGCGGGTCCGGCAGATCGAGGCCAAGGCGATGGAGAAGCTCCGCGAGGCCGCGATGGCCGAGGCGGTCCTTCCCGAACTGGAATGACCCCGGATCGGCGTTGAACCCGGATCAACGAGCCGGGCCAGCGGCCGGGGCGTCGAACGAGGCGGGGCGAACCCCCTCTTCAGCGGTCGGGGAAGTGGCCGGCGGCGCGACTGCCCGGCGACTCCCCGCCCGCGGGCGGCGCAGTTCGTCTGCCTCCTCCTTCGAAAGTATTGTCGCGGGCTGCCCGCCGGCCTGGCGGGGTCCGCCCGGCGCACCGGCCACGGCGCCCCTGTCTGTTGTGGCCGCCGACTGGCTCGTGCCGGCCACGAAGTTGTCGATCGAGGCCCCCTCGCGGAGGTGCGTGAAAAAGCGGCCCATCTCGATCCGCTGCTTCTTGTCCTCGATGTCGACATAGAGTTCGTCCCGGACCTCCTCGAAACGCACCACCTGCGGCTCGGTAAACCCTTCGCAGAAGAAGACCATGAACCGGTCGGCGATCTGCACGACGCCGGAAAGCTCTCCCGGCTTGAGGGCGAACACTTCTCGCTCCAATGCAGGCTGGCCGCCGTACCGCTGGATCGGTGGCACCTCGCCGCGGAGGGCGCGTGTGGTCGGATCGACCGAATACTTCTCGGCGAGATCACCGATCCGCTCCGACGACGGGTTTTCCCGCGCCAGCTGCCACACCTCCTGGGCACGCCGCTGGGTGTCGAGGATCACCACCCGGCACTTGGCACGCGGGCCGAATGTGGCGGCAAAGGCCTTGTCGAGGTCCTCCTGCGACACCGGCACCTTGCCGACGAGCTTCTTGAGCGCGACCGTCGGCTGGACGATGTCGTCCAGATAGTGCTTGAGCGGCACCTTGTCGTCGCGTGTCACGCGCTCGAGCCAGGCTGCGGTGTCGGGGGTGCCATCGGCCTTGCGGAAACCCATCGCCTCGGCCCCGCGGGTCACCTCGGCGTCGAGATCGGCCTGCGTGAGCTGGATCTGCCCCTTGGCGAGGGCCTGGGAAAGGAGCGTGCGGGTGATGAGGATCTCGAGGACATCGAGGCCGTGGCGGTCGAGGCAGACCTGACGAACGCGATCGATGCTCACCGGCACCCCGTTGACGAGCGCCGCCACGCCGGGCGACGCGGCCGCCCGGGCCGGATCGTTCATCACGTTCTCGACCTTCGATCCCTCCTGGAGCTGGCGGAACACCACCGACGAAACCTCACGGCTCTTCCGCTCGCGGAGCTCCTCGACGAGCCTGGCCTGCACGTCCTCGAGCTTCACGTCGGCGGCGGGGAGATGCCCCTCGCACTTGATGATGATGAACTGGTCGGCCACCTGAACGACCGGCGAGATGCCGTCGACGGCCAGACCGAAGGCGACCGCCTCGAATCGCGGCTCGCCCGTATGGCGACGGATCGGCTGGACCCACCCGTTGGCGCTGGCGCTGCCGACATCGACCGAATGCTGGCGGGCAAGCGAGCCGAAGTCGGCAGGGCGGGCAAGCACCTCCGCACGAACCTTTTCGGCCTCGGCCTGGGTCCGGAGGACGATGATCCGAGCCTTCACGGCCGGCCCGTACTGATGCTCGTGGGCCTCGACGATCTCCTCGGGAGTGGGCTCGCTCTGCGACTGGGCGAGACGTCGCAGGGCCAGCATCGGCCAGACGATCTCGTCGGCATATTGCTGGGGGCTGACGCCCCGTTCGTCCTTGATCAGCTCGATCCACTTGTCGCGGGGCAGGTTGAACCGCTTGGCCATGATGTCGATCTCGGCATCGACCTCCTGTGGCCCGATGACGATCCCCTTCTGCTTGCAGCCCTGTTCGATGATCGTCTTGTTGACGATCGCCTCGAGGACGGAATGGCCATGCCTCGCGAGGCACTCCTCGGCCAGTTGCGATTGGGGGATCTCGCTGCCGTTGACCATGGCAGCCAGCTGATTGGCCGGCGGCAGGGGGGCTGCGGGCTGAGGGGATGCGGGCAGGGCAGCGGCCGGATTGGCTCCCGCCCGGGGGGTGGCGCCACGCGGAGCGGCCGGACGGCCACGGGGGGCCGGAGTCTGGGCGCCGGCAAGAGAATCACCCGTCCCGACACGCCACGCCAGACAGGCAAGCACGATCACCGCCGCACCGAGCAGGCCAGGCCCGCCACCGATCCCTCCCGCCACGGCCCGTGCCAAGGCGTTCATCCGAGCGGTCGTTTTGACGATCGTCCCCCATGCGCGGCGCATCACGAGCCCTCCTTGGTCGAATCCCCGGCGTCCTGCCGATGGCAAACCTCTGGGAAACCTAGGAAACATCGCGATGTCGATCAAGGCGAACAGCCGCGACCCAATCCCCTCCGGGCCCCAGACTGCCGCGTTGCGGCTCCGAGGGGAACAAGGGTAATCTGACGATTCGCCCCTCCCCTCCCAGCTTCTCCAGGCTGTTGCCCATGGCTGCCGAGTCCTCCCATCCACGCGGCAACGACCCGGCCCACCCGGAGTGCCTCACGGTACTCGGGCTGCTCCCCCCGGTGACCGCCGAGGATGTCAAACAGGCCTACCTCGCCAAGGCGATGGCCGCGCACCCCGATCGTGGGGGCGATCCGGCGGCCTTCATCCGCCTCCAGAAGGCCTACGACGACGCCAACGAGTTTGTGAAGTTCAAGGCAGGCAAGATCGAGTGGTTGGCCGCGAAGATCGAGGCCTACGCGCAGCAGCAGGAGGTTGCCAGCGAGACGATCGAGCGCGGCGGCGAGATCGAGATGGAGGATGCCGATTGGCTCCGCAAGAGCTTCGGCGAGGACTTCGGCCATGTCGCCGACAAACTCGTCACCGTCCGGCTGCGGGGACCGCGTGCCGACGACGTGTTCGCGATCCTCCTCGGATTCCGCGCCGAGTCACTGAAGGATCTCGCCACGCTCGACCTCGCCGGCGGCTCGATCACCGACGAGGGGCTGCTGCAACTGAAGGAGCTGAAGAGCCTCCGGTCGCTCGACCTCCGCGGCACGGCCGTCGGCAAGCTGGGCGCCGAGGCGGCGAAGTGGTTTGAAAATCTGGAATTCCTCGGCCTTCCCACCGGGGCGGTGGGCATGCTCGGAAGACTGGGGATGCCGCGCCGATTGAAGCTTGTCGTCGGCGATCCGCCGGCATCCTGACCCCGGTCGTCGATCACGCCCCCGGCCGTCACCACCGCATTCACACATGGAGGATCCGATGCGCGCCTTTTTCCTGCCTGCCTTTCGATCGGCCGCCTGCTGCCTGCTTGCGGCACTCCTGCCTGCCCCGATCCACGGCCAGGCCCCAGCCGCCCAGACGAAGGAACCTGCCGTGGCCGACAGCCCGCTGACCCAGGAACAACTCGCCGAGATCTACGAAGCCCGGTCTGTCCGGGTCTCGGCGGCAAAAGACGTCGCGCCGGTCGATTTCTCCTACCGGCTCCTCAAGCCGGCGGAGGTGAAGCCGGGGCTGAAATACCCCCTTGTGATCTTCCTCCATGGCGCTGGCGAACGCGGCGACGACAACCTCGCCCAGCTCAAGTATCTGCCGGCCTGGATGGCGGAGCAGGGCGCCCGAGGAAAATTCCCCTGCTATGTCCTCGCTCCGCAGTGCCGCAATGACGAGAAGTGGGTCGACATCGCCTGGTCCGACCTGAAGAGCACGCCGCAGAAACCCCAGCCGACCGTCGACATGCTGGGGGCGATCGCGGCGATCGAAGAGACGCTCCGCCGCGAGGCGGTCGATCCGCAGCGGATCTACCTCACCGGCCTCTCGATGGGGGGCTACGGCTCGTGGGATCTGGCGGCCCGCATGCCCGAACGCTTCGCGGCGGTGATTCCGATCTGCGGCGGGGGCGATGAGGCGACGGCCGGGAAGATCAAGAGCCTGCCGATCTGGTGCTTCCATGGCGACGCCGATCAGGCGGTGCCGGTGGAGCGATCACGGACGATCATCGCGGCGATTCGCGCGGCGGGGGGGGAGCCGAAGTATTCCGAACTCGCCGGCGTCGGCCACGATTCCTGGACCCCCGCCTACCGTGATCCGGCCGTCCTCGACTGGTTCTTCGCCCAGAAGAAGCCGGCGGCCCCGAAGGGGAAGTGAGGCGATCAGGCGGTCACTCCGGGAACAAGCCGGCGATCGAGAGATAACGCTCGCCGAGGTCGGGGAGGATAACGACCACCATCTTGCCGGCGTTCTCCGGGCGCTTGGCCACCTGGATCGCCCCCCAGGCGGCAGCGCCACAGCTGATGCCGCACATCAGCCCCTCGCGCTTCGCCATCTGCCGGGCCGTCTCCATGGCATCCTCGTCGTCCACCTTCACCACCTCGTCGATGATGGAGAGATTGAGGATGTCAGGAATGAAGCCTGCGCCGATGCCCTGGATGCGGTGGCGGCCCGGCTTGATCGGCTCGCCGGCGAGCTTCTGCGAGATCACCGGGCTGTTGAGCGGCTCGACGGCCACGACCTTCAGCCCGGGCTTGTATCGCTTCAGCACCTCGCCGCAACCGGTGATCGTGCCGCCGGTGCCGACGCCGCAGACGAGGATGTCGACCTTTCCATCGGTATCGGCCCAGATCTCCTCCGCGGTGGTCTTCCGATGGATCTCCGGGTTGGCCGGATTCTTGAACTGCTGCGGCATGAAGTAGTCGCTGCTCGACTTCGACACCTCCTCGGCGTGCCGGACCGCTCCCGGCATCCCTTCGGCGGCGGGAGTGAGGACGAGTTCGGCGCCGAGCGCCTTGAGCATCCGGCGGCGTTCAAGGCTCATGCTCTCCGGCATCATGACGCGGAGCTTGTAGCCACGGGCGGCGCAGACGTACGCCAGCCCGATGCCGGTGTTGCCGCTCGTCGGCTCGACGATGATCGTGTCGCGGCCGATCCGCCCTTCCTTCTCGGCAGCGTCGATCATCGCCGCGGCGATGCGATCCTTCACGCTCCAGAGCGGATTCATGTTCTCGATCTTGCCGACCACATCGGCGACACA
>CANGIH010000194.1 GCA_947453875.1 Planctomycetaceae bacterium
ATCCCGCCGAGCGAGCGCGTCGTCCTCGGCGGCATCGGCATCGGCAACCGCGGCACCTACGACCTCGGCTGCTTCCTCGAGCAGAACGACGTCCAGTTCACCGCGATCTGCGATGTGAAAGAAAACCGGCGTGTCGGCATCAAGAAGATGGCCGACGAGAAGTACGGCAACGACTCCTGCGCGATGTACCAGGACTTCCGCGAGCTTCTCGACCGCAGCGACATCGACGCCGTCCTCATCGCCACCGGCCCCAACTGGCACACCACCGCGAGCGTCTATGCGGCGAAGGCCGGGAAGGACATCTACTGCGAGAAGCCCTGCTCGAAGAACATCGCCCAGAGCCTGCTTCTCCGTGACACGATCCGCCGCACCGGCCGTGTCTTCCAGGCCGGCACGCAGCGCCGCAACCTCCCCCACTTCGCCTTCGCCTGTGAGCTGGCCCGCACCGGCCGCCTCGGAAAGATGAAGCGGGTTTTCGCCCATCCGGCCGGGATGACGGCGAGCACGAGCGGCTGGCTGCCGGCGGAGAACGAGCCGCCGAAGGAAGTCGTCGATTGGAACATGTACCTCGGCCCGGCGGCCTGGCGGCCGTTCAACGCCAAGCTCCTCGACGGCTTCAACTTCGAGAAGGGGGGCGGGCTCGTCGGCGGCGGTGTCCTCGAATGGGGCTCGCACTGCGTCGATCTCTGTCAGTGGGCCGTCAACGATTGCCCGCCGCCGGTCGAATATGCCCCGCCGGTCGATGGCCAGATCGTCTGCAAGTACGACGACGGCGTGGAGCTGATCTTCCGCGAGAAGGATTGGATCCCGCTCGGTTCCTGCCCCGTCCGTTTCGAGGGAGAGGATGGTTGGGTGGAGGCTGGCGACTCCGGCAAGCTCGTCCTCTCCTCGCCGGAGCTCCTCGCCGGGCGCACCGTCGAGGAGATCGGAGGCTACCCGGCGACGTTCCACGTTCGCGACTTCCTCGACTGCGTGAAGACGCGCGGCAAGCCGAAGGGGAATGCCGACGCGGCCTGCAACGCCCACATTGCCTGCCATGCCGCCAACGTCGCCCTGTTCCTCGGCCGGCCGGTGAAGTTCGACAACGCCACCAATGCCTTCGTCGATGACGTTGAGGCCAACCGGCTCCGTTCGGAGGCGCTCCGCGAGCCGTGGCGGATCTGACTCCAGCCCGCGCCCGCCCCTCGCGTCCTCGCCACCCCCAATCCCCCGATCAGGACAACGCTCCCATGCTGAATTCCTCCCTCTTTCGCCGACTGGCCCTGGCCGCCACGGCGACGGCCCTCCTCATCCCGGTGCCCACCCGCTCCATCCATGCCCAGAGCCCCGACGCCGGCGACAAGGCGAAGGCCGCGATCGCCGTGCTCCGCAGCGATGCCGCCGAGGCCGACAAGGCGCTCGCCTGCAAGCACCTGGCAATCTACGGCTCCGCTGATGCGGTGCCCGATCTCGCCAAGCTCCTCGACAACGAACGGCTCCACTCCTGGGCGCGGACCGGCCTGGAAGCGATTCCTGGCCCGGAGGCCGACGCCGCCCTGCGGGCAGCCGCCGCGACGCTCTCCGGCCAACTGCTCGTCGGCACGATCAACACGATCGGCGTCCGCAAGGATGCCGGTGCCCTCCAGATCCTCACCCAGCGTCTCGGCGACCGCGATCCGGAAGTCGCCTCCGCGGCGGCCGTCGCGCTCGGGCATGTCGGCACGCTTCCGGCGATCTCGACGCTGAAAGCCGCGCTGCCGCGGGCCAATGGAGCCGTGCAGTCGGCCATCGCCGAGGGGTGCATCCTCGCCGCCGAAGGGCTCCTTGCCAGCGGCAAGGCCAGCGACGCCGTCGCCCTGTTCGACGAGGTCCGCAAGGCTCCGGTGCCGGCGCAGCGGAAGCTCGAAGCGACCCGCGGTGCGATCCTCGCCCGCGGCGACGATGGTGCGCCGCTCCTGATCGAGCAACTGCAGTCGCCCGAGCAGTCGATCTTCCGTCTCGGCCTCAGCACCGCCCGCGAGGTGAAGCCGGGGAAGTGCGACACGGCTCTGGTGGCGGAGCTTCCCAAGCTCCCCGCAAGCCGCGCCGCCCTTGTGCTCCGGGCGCTGGCTGACCGCAAGAGCCCGGCCGCCGTCGCGGCTCTCGTCGCTGCTGCGGCCAAGGGAGCCAAGGAAACGAGGCTTGCGGCACTGGAATCGCTCGGGAGCGCCGGCGACGCGACGGCGCTCGCCGTCCTCCTCGAGGGGGCGGTCGATGCCGATGCCGATCTCGCCAGGGCGGCCACCGCCTCGATCTCGAGTCTCTCCGGTGCCGAGGTCGATGCCGAGATCAAGAAGCGGCTCCCGGCCGCATCGGGCAAGCTCCTGCCGATGCTCCTCGAACTCGTCGGCCAGCGCCGCATCGACGCCATCCCGCCGGCGCTCGCCGCCGTCGATTCGGCCGATCCGGCCACGCGGGCTGCGGCGCTTGCGGCCCTGGGCAACATCGTCGACGTCCAACGGCTGCCGGTGCTCGTCGCCCAGGTCGTGAAGCCGCGGGACGAGGCCGACGCCGCCAACGCGAAGAAGGCCCTCCTCACCGCGGCGATCCGCATGCCCGACCGCGAGGCCTGCGCCGCCGCCGTCACCGCCCCGCTCGCCGAGGCGCCGGCTCCGGCCAAGCAGGTGCTCCTCGAGACCTTGGGGCAGGTCGGCGGCACGAAGGCCCTCGCTGCCGTCGCCGCTGCGGCGAAGAATGGCGACGACGCGCAGAAGGATGCCGCCAGCCGTCTCCTCGGCGAGTGGATGACCGCCGACGCGGCGCCGGTGCTCCTCGATCTCTCCAAGTCGCTCCAGGAAGACAAGTACCGAGGCCGGGCGATCCGCGGGTTCATCCGCATCGCGCGGCAGTTCAAGCTCGAGCAGGCGGAGCGGGCGAAGATGGCCGTCGAGGCTTTTGCAGCCGCGAAAACGCCAGCCGAGCGGAAACTCGTCCTCGAGGTGGCCCGCCGCTACCCCGATATCGAGATGCTCAAGCTCGCCGCCAAGGCCGGGGCCGAGGAGGATCTCAAGCCCGAGGCGAGGATCGCCGCCGCAGCGATCGTCAAGAAGCTCCCCGAGGAGTCGGCCGACGCCTACGCACTCGCCAAGGGGCTGGGGCTGGAGAAGGTGAAGCTCGAGATCGTGAAGGCCACCTACGGCTCGGGCGATCGACAGAAGGACGTCACCGACGTCGTTCGCAAGAATGCCGGCAGCCTTCCACTGATCTTCATTCCGGGTGATGGCTTCAACAAGGTCTTCGGTGGCGATCCGGCACCGAATGCCGAGAAGCATCTTTCGATCGACTACACGATCGATGGCAAGGCGGGCATGGCGAAGATCGGCGAGAACGGCACGATCCTCCTTCCCACCCCCTGATGCCGGGCGTGGTTTGTTGAAGCCGGCTGGAAGCAAACGAAGCGGCCCGCCGGGGTGATCCCGGCGGGCCGTGGTCGTTTGCGGTGCCGAGGTGGGGCCCGCGGCTCATCCCAACCCGCCGAGCACCGTCGCCTTGCCGACCCGCCCCACGCCGAGCATGTAGGCGGCCGTGCGGAGCGACACCTTCCGTTCCTGGGCGAGTTGCCACACCTGCTCAAAGGCGGCGCCGAGGATCTGATCGAGCTCCTGACGCACCCGGTTGATGCCCCACTGGTAGTGTTGCCGGTTCTGCACCCATTCAAACCAGCTTGCCGTCACGCCGCCGGCGTTGGCGAGGATGTCGGGGAGGACCATCACGCCCTTGGCGTCGAACACGGCATCGGCCTCGGGCGTCACCGGGGCGTTGGCCGCCTCGATGATGATCGGAGCCTTCACCGCACCGGCATTAGCACCGGTGAGGACGCCGCCGAGCGCGGCGGGGATGAGGACATCGCACTCGCAGGCGAGCAACTCGTCGCCTGTGATCCGGTCGGCTTCGGTGTAGCCGTCGAGCCTCCCTCCATGCTCCTGCGCATACTTGAGCATGCCGGGGATGTCGAGGCCCTCCTCGCGACGGTAGGCGCCACCGGCGTCGCTGATGGCCACGAACCGGCACTCGGCGTCGTGGAGGAAGCGGGCGGTGAAGGTGCCGACATTGCCGAATCCCTGCAACGCGATCCGCGTGCCGGGGAACCTGCGACCCGTCCGTGAGAGGACCTTGAGAGTCAGCCCCCCCACGCCGCGGCCGGTCGCTTCGTCGCGGCCGGGGATGCCGTGATAGTCGACCGGTTTGCCGGTGACACAGGCCGGGGAGAAGCCGTGGTACTTGCCATACTGGTTCATGATCCAGGCCATCATGTCGGCCGTCGTCCCCATGTCGGGGGCGGGGATGTCGACGTCCGGGCCGAAGAGGTCGTGGATCGAATCGACGAACCGGCGGGTGATCCGCTCGAGTTCGCGGGGAGAACGCTGTTTGGGGTCGAGCGCGATGCCCCCCTTGGCCCCGCCGTAGGGGATGTTCACGACGGCCGTTTTCCAGGTCATGAGCGCCGCGAGTCCCCGAACCTCGTCGAGATCGACCTGCGGGTGATAGCGCAGCCCCCCCTTCATCGGACCGCGGGCGTTGTTGTGCTGGACTCGATAGCCGATGTAGGTGGCCACCTCACCGGAGTCGAGCTCGACCGGGATCTGCACCTGCACCTCCCGCTTTGCCGTGAGGAGCAGCCGCCGCATCGCGTCGGAGAGGTCGAGCTGATCGGCGGCACGCTGGAAATAGATGCGGGGGGCGTCGGCGGACATGGCGGAGCTCCTGGTTTGGAGGGGATCATAATCGATCCGTGTGGGGTTCGGTCGGGGGCGGCGCGTCCTTCCCTGGCCACGAGCCGGTGGGCGATGGCGGCTGAGGCGGGAACGGATACGATTGACCCATCCCCGGAGAGAGGATTTCCCGCATGGCGACGCCGAGCCCCGATCAGTTTTGGACGCTTCTCACCGAATCGAAGCTCGCCGAGGCGGCGTCCCTCGCCAAGCTCCGCCGGGAGTTCGAAGGGCTGCCTTTCCCCCCCGGTGCTTCGGCGGCCAGCGCCACCGAACTGGTCGCCCGCTGGCTCGTGAAGCGGAACGTGATCTCCGAATGGCAGTCGAAGCGGCTGCTTCGCGGCGAGAAGGGGCCGTTTTTCCTCGGCGACTACCGGCTCCTCGACCGTTTCGACACCGGCCGCGGCGGCACGGTGTTCCGGGCCCGCCACGAGCCCTCCGGCCGGCTCGTCGGCATCTCGGCCCTCAACAACAAATACTGCCAGCAGCCCGAGGTGTGGTCCGACATCCTCAAGCGGACGAAGGCCGTCACCGAGGCGACCGACCCCACCCTTACGAAGACCTGGGCTCTGGAGAAAGCGGGATCGCAGCGATTCGTCCTCGCGGATGACGTTGTCGGCGCCCCGTTGGCCGACGAGCTTTCGAAGCGCGGAGCGATCCCGGTCGACGAGGCGGGGGCGATCGCGCTCGCCGTCGCCAGGGCCGTGGCAGAACTCCACCGCCTCGGCGTCGTCCATGGCGCGATCTCGCTCGACAGCGTCCGCCGCGCCACCCCCGACACCGGCTCGAAGGAGACCGAGGGGGCCATCCGCCTCCTCCAGTTCCCCCTCGTCGCCGATCCGCACGTCGTGCCTGCCCGCCTCGAGATCGACACGCCGGAAGCGGTCGCCCGGCTCGGCACG
>CANGIH010000195.1 GCA_947453875.1 Planctomycetaceae bacterium
CAACTCCTCGAGGACATCCTCGATCCCAACCGGCGTCTCACCGGCGAGTATGCGGCGGTGGCGGTGGTGACCAGGGAGGGAGACGCCTTCATGGGCCTGGTCAGCGGCGAGACGCCGGTGGCGGTGCAACTGACGCTTGCTGAGGGAACGATCGAGACGATCCCCCGCGGCGCGATCGAGGTCTTCCGGGGGACGGGAAAGTCGCTGATGCCCGAGGGTTTCGAGCAGGCACTCCGCCCGGAGGATCTCGCCGACGTGATCGAATTTCTCACCACGCGGCGATGAGCGCCTGGATGTTGAGTGGGAAACGATGCCAGGATCGGAGGCACACCTTCGCGGGGGAGCAAAGGATCAATCGAGGCCGAGACGCCGGCGGAGTGCCATGATCTGGTCGTCACTTGACGACGGTGGAGCAGGGGGGCCCTCTCCGCAACCCGAGGCCTTTGAAACTCCGCCATCCGCGATCGTCGATTCCTCGGTGATCCTGGCGAGGAACTCCTCCCACGTTGCGCCGTCAGGGAGCGTCTGGATGATCGCGACGCAGGATCGCTGCGGACGGGGAGCGGGGTCGGCGGGCATGCGACGATTCCGGGGTAGTGATCTGTGCCGTGAGCGTACCCCGGGGGGGCCGTGCGGCATACGCTCCCGCCGGGAAGGACGTCTTCCTCCCCCCTTTTCGTTCCCGCGGCGCCGACGAATCGGGGGCGTTTCCTCTATAAAACCGATGCCGTGATCGATCGGCATCGCCCGAGTTCATGGTCTCCGGGAGCCGTCTTGCCGACGAAGGTCAATCATGCGACGCATCGTTCGATGGTCCCGGGGCGCGCGCTTTCTGCCTGACAGGCGGGAAGGGGCCGGTTGCCGGGCGATGGTCGTGGCCGTCATGGTCTCGTCGTCCTTCACGCTCGAGATGCTGCCGCTGCGGGCCGACGATGCCCCGCTCACGCTCGGGGGACAGGTGGCCCAGGCCGGGAAGCCAGCAGCGGCGGCCGTGACGGCGCTGCGCACGCAGCGATTCGCCGATGCCCTCGGGATCGTCGATGAGGCGCTCGTGGGGCTCCGGGCCACCAAGGGGGAGGACGACAAGCAGGTCCAGACGTTCCTCGTCCTTAAAGGCCAGGCGTTGTACGGACTCGATCGCCCCCAGGAAGCGATCGACGCCCTGGCGTCATTCGCCCGCTCGCTCGATGCGGCCGACCCGGTCGTCAGCGCGGGGGCCGACTGGAACGGCCTGACGGTGCTCGCCGACTGTTTCATGGCGCTCGATCGATGGCAGGACGCCCTTGCCTGCCTCACCCGCGCCCGATCGATGCTCGCCGCCGACACCACCACCGACCGGCGGACGCAGGCGATCAACTCCGCCACCACCCTCGGCAAGATCGGTACCGCTCACGCCCGCCTCGGCGATTGGGACAAAGCCCGTGTCGCCTACGAGGAGCAGGTGGAGTCGCTTGCTGCGGAACCGGACGGCGGAGGGCCCTACCTCGCCGCCGCGCACAACGGGCTCGGTCTGGTCGCCGACAATCTCAGCGACCGTGCCACCGCCGCCAGTCATTATTCCCTTGCGGCACAGATCTACGAGAAGGCCTTCGGTCTCGATCACCCCTACACGAAGCGGGCCCTCACCACCCTCGGTCGCGTCAATGCGCTGCTCGGCAACACGGCGGAATCGGACGCGATCGCCGCGAGGCTGGCCACCGTCGATGCCGTCCCGACTTCGATCACCCCCACGCTCAAGCCTTCTGCCCCACTCGCGCGCCGGCCAGTTCAACCCTCCGCAGCGCCCCCGCTCCCCCCGATCGGTTGGCCGGTTGTCGCTGGTGCCGGTGCTGCGCTGCTCCTCGGGTTGATGACGATGATGGGGTTCTTTCGGCGGGAGATTCGTGACGGTGACGAGGTCGCAGCGGGCCCCGGCTCGGAGCGGGAAGACGCATCGGCCGCAGGGCCAGACGACGCCACCCAACGCTGACAGGCCCTCCATGCTCGACATCGTCGCCATTCTCCTTGTTCTCACGGCCGGCTTTGCCTGGGTGAACCGGAAGTTTCTCAAGTGGCCGCCGACGATCGGCGTGATGGCGATCGCGCTGATCATCTCGCTGGTCATCGTCGGTCTCGATCGCATGGGGATCACCGAGCCGTTCAGCCAGGAACGGGCGCTGGTGGCATCGATCGATTTCGCCGACGTGCTGATGGAGGGGATGCTTTCGGTGCTCCTTTTCGCCGGAGCGCTTCATGTCGATCTCGGACAGCTGGCCAAGCTCGCCCGGCCGATCGGTGTTCTCGCCCTCTTTGGCACCGCCCTGTCGGCGCTCCTGATCGGCGTCGGTTGCCATTGGATGCTCGGGCTGGTTGGCCAGGATCTCCCCCTCGTGTACTGCTTCCTCTTCGGGGCCCTGATCTCCCCCACCGACCCGGTGGCGGTTCTCGGGATCCTCGAGTCGGCGCATGTCCCCCGTGACATCGAGTCGACGATCGCCGGCGAGTCGCTCATCAACGATGGCGTCGGCGTCGTCCTCTTCGCCCTGCTCCTCGACATGCTCCACTCGGGCACTCCCCCCACGCTCCATGAGGGGATCGCTCTTTTCTGCCGCGAGGGAGTGGGGGGCGTGCTTCTCGGCTTGGTGATCGGCTGGTGCGTCAACGCGGTTCTCGCCTCGATCGATGACTACCGGGTCGAGGTGCTGATCACGCTGGCCACGGTCATCGGAGGCTATGCCCTTGCCAACAAGCTCCACACATCCGGCCCGTTGGCGATGGTGGTTGTCGGCCTCCTCGTCGGCAGCCAGGGGCGACGCTGGTCGATGAGCGCCGTGACCCGTGAACGCCTCGATCTGTTCTGGCATCTGCTCGACGAGATCCTCAACAGTGTGTTGTTTGTCCTCATTGGGCTGGAGTTCGCGGTGATCCGCTACACACCGGGGACCATCCGTTCGGCCCTGTTCGCCGTCGCGCTCTCCCTTCTGGCCCGATTCCTCGTGGTGGGCCTTCCCACGCTCACCTGGCCGGCGTGGTTTCAACTTCCCCCCGGGGCCGGATGGCTCCTCACCTGGAGCGGGGTCCGCGGCGGCATCTCGGTGGCCCTGGCCCTCTCGCTCCCGCCGGGCCCCGAGCGCGACACGGTCCTCACGCTCACCTACTCGGTGGTCGTGTTCACGATCCTCGTGCAGGGGCTGACGATCGGCAGCCTCGCCAGACGCCTGGGACTGACGGCACACTGACGGCCTCATGACGGCACACTCGGCCCGCTGGCGTCTGACAAGCTGGGAAAGGTGCACGGGATCCTGCCGCCCATGCCCCTGCAGGTCCTGTCGGTCATAACGGCCGTGGCGATCGATCGCAGTCCGCGGGTCGTCACGGTTCGATGGAAGATCAGGGATGTGTCACCAACCGCATCCCTGGAGGCTCCAGGCATGCAGATACGATGGGTGTGGGGGTGCCTAGTCGGGACCGCGCTTCTGATGGGGGCCGGGGCTCATCCGGCCTCTGCGCAGAGCGGGGACGGCGGCATCGACTTCTCCGGTTTTTCCGCCTGGGGAACGACGGGGGGGGCCGGAGCAAGTGCCTCCGCCGGTATCCCCTTCGGCCCATCCCAGCAATCCCGCCGTGCCGTCACCGATACCAGGGGGTCTGAGGCCCGGCCGGCGACACCCTCCGCGGCACCTCCACCCCGAATGGCCCAGGGGCAGCCGGCACCGGCCCAACTTCCCTCCCCTCCCACCAATGCCCTGCCGGCCGCCGCGCCTCCCCCTGATCCCGTCCTCAGTGCGCCCCTGCTCGGCGGACGTGCGCTTGTGGCGCCCTCAGTAGTGACAGATGCCGACATGGCGGCCCCGCTTGCTCTCCCCGGTGCGGCAGGCCAGGCCCCCGTCCCCCCGGCGGCGATCCAGGCCCCAGCCACACCGCAACCGGGCTACGGAGCGCCCTCGCTCGGCTACGGGCCCCCGGTGAGCTATGCACCACCTCCGAGCTACACCCCGCCACCAGCGATCCCTCCTGTCACCTACGCGCCGCCGACGGTGCTCCCGTCGCCATCGTCGATCGACCCAGCCCCGTTGTGGCGCGACCGCCCCGCAGGCCCCGAGAAACGGTTCTATCTGGCGAGCATCGTCGGGGCCGATCACGGCACGTTCTCCGCCGGGGAAGGCCCCAATGCCACCGGGCCGCTGTTCACCACCGGCGGAGCGGCAGGAATGGCCTTCGAACGCCGCCAGGGATGGTTACGCACCGAGTTCGAGGCCCGCTACCGTGATCCGATCGCCGAGACGGTCGTCGATCCACTCATCGGCAGTGCCAGTGTCTCGGCGCTCGACGGCTGGTCGACGATGATCAACGTCTGGCGCGACTTCGAAGTCACCGATCGCTTTGGGGTCTATCTCGGTGGTGGGATCGGCGGGGGCGGATACCGTGTCGTCTTCGACGGTGCCTTCCCCGAAATCGACGCCACGCTCTCCGGCAACACGTCGCTGACCGGCTTTGCCTGGCAGGCCGGCACCGGTGCCACCTGGCTGATCACCGATCGGGTCGCACTCGACCTCGGCTACCGCTGGTATGCCATCGACGGAGGGCCGGCGCAGATCATGGTCACCACGGGTGACTTCTCCTTCACCGACAGCGTCGGCACCACCTTCGGCGCGAGCGAACTGCTGTTCACGATCAGGATTTACGATCCGTTCCGCCGTTGGGGAGAATAACGATGCCGATCATTGTCACGGCGATTGTCGCGCTCGGCCTGAAGGCTGCATCGATCATCACCCGCCGTGTGCGGAAGCAGCCAGGCCTTGATGCCGCGGCAGCCGCCGTCGCGCCGCAGTCCCCGGTCGGCGCGAGGAGAACCCGGCTTCCGCCGCGCCGCACCGCGGCGTGAGAGGCTCCCTGCACGGTCGGTCAATGCCGACCGCGGATCCCTTCCACGATCCGCTCCAGACCGAGCGGGTTGGCGTCCTGGAGGGCCGGTGGGAGAAGGCGATCGGGAATGTCCTGCAGGCAGACCGGCCGGATGAAACGCTCGAGCGCGGCGCTACCGACGCTGGTGAACCGCGAGTCGGACGTGGCGGGGGCCGGGCCGCCATGCTGCATGGCGTGACAGACCTCGACACCGGTGGGGTAGCCGTTGACGATCACTCGTCCCGCCCGGTCGGCGAGGATCTCGAACAGGTCGGCCGCCTCCTCGAGGTCGTGCGGAGTGCCATGGATCGTGGCGGTGAGCTGCCCCTCGAGGCGGCGGGCGATGAGACGCAGTTCGGCCGGATCGCGGGCCGCGACAAGGAGGCCGCAGGGGCCAAAGACCTCCTCGGCACACTGTCCCTGGGACAGGAAGGTGGCTGAATCGGTCTGGGCCACGATCGCCGCCGCCTGCGTCAGGCCGGCATCGGCGCCCGCTGCCGCCTGCGCAAGCAGAGTCACGCCCGGGACGGCGAGGAGCGCTTCACGATGGGCGTCGTACTCCGCGAGGATCTCGGTGGTGAGCATCGACGCCACGGGGGCCGCTGCCACCGCGGCGGCCAATTCCTCGCGGAATCGGTTGAAGTCAGATCCCTGCACCGCCAGGATGATGCCCGGCTTCGTGCAAAACTGCCCGACGCCGAGCGTCATCGAATTGCGGTATCCCTCCGCGATCGCCGCGCTGCG
>CANGIH010000196.1 GCA_947453875.1 Planctomycetaceae bacterium
CGAGGGCATCGGCGAGGTAGATCGTCGCCAGGCTGTCGTGGCCGCCGAAGGGGAGGAGATCCCAGTAGTTGTTGCCGACACCGAGGCCGGGAAGGAGCCGCTTCGTGCCGTCGGGATTCACCTCCAGGCCGGTGCGGCCGTCGTGCCCCACCCACCGGACGACGACGTGCTTTTCACGCTCCACGTCGAATTCACCGAGGGCAAAACGGGCGGCACGGCGCATCCGCGGGAGCGACCGGCGGAGGAAATCGATGTCGCCGGTCCAGGTGAAGGTCTCGGCACAGCCGCGGATGAAGAGAGCGCCCGTGATCGGATGGCGCGTGTCGATGGCGGTAATCACCGACTTGAGCGCCACCGTCGCCCCCCGGGCACCGTCGATCTCGATTGAATAGCCGGTGAGGAGGCCGCCGTAGCCCGGCTGGCGATAGAGGGGGAGATCGACGTACGCCATCCCTCCGTCGGCCGGAGGGAGCGGAAGGGGCACCCCCTCCGCCGGTTGCCAGCCCTCCTGCCCTTCGATCTGCCACCGCAGCCGGGCCGTCGTGCCGGCCGGAAGCTTCTCGGCTCCCCATTCGATCCGGGCAAACGGCGCGACGATCGTGCCGCAGCGGAAGGGGGGGGTGGTGAGCGTGGCGCGGTCGGCCTCGACATCGAGGAGCATGCCGCGGACAGGATCGGCGGCTGGCCTGGGCGCCGCGCCGACGATCGCGAATCCTCCCGGTGGCACGAGGGGCTTGAGCCCGAGCTGCTGGATCGCCCACTCGTCACCGGAGACTGAGAAATGCCAGCCCGATCCGGTGCTCTGCTGCCAGGCGGGGAAGGGCCAGCCATCGGAATGCGCCATGCCGCGATGCTGCTGCATGGCGACGTAGCCCGTGGCATCGATGCGGCGGCGGAGAAACGATGCCCGGTAGTGCTGCCGCGGCGGCTCGGCGGCCCACAGCGTGGCGTGGGGGAGCCAGCCGTCCCAGAGCGTGCAGTCGCTCGAAGCGCGGGCATGGTGATGGGCATGGAACTCATCGAGCAGCGCCATCGCGCGATCCTCGCCGGGCACGATGAATCGGGGGAAGTCGGCGGCGGTGACCGTGGCTGCGACTGCGGCCACGACGAGGAATGCGGCGACGGGGGCGACCGATCGAGGCCTGATCATCCGGGACTCCGGGGCTCGGGGTGGCGGGGAGGAGAGGCCATCATCCCGAGTCACGCTCCGGGGACAAGCGGCGGCCGGCCGATGCTTGCGACTCTTCCCCGGGAGTCGTACAACGTTGCGGTCTGGGAGGGGGCGGCGGGAGGCCGTTTTTCGATCCCTCCAGCCACTCTTGAATCAGCCACCAAGACCCGCACTGAAGACGAAAGACACCACGCATGGCCGCCGCTGCCTCGACCGCCAAACTCCCCGAAGCCAAGAACGTCGGCGCCGCCCTCGGCAAGGCGATGGATGCCGGCCGCGGCATCATCCGCCTCTCCCCTACCTGGGTGCCGCGCAGCTTTCTCCACCCCGGCAAGCGGCTCCGTCTCCATCCGGAGGATTACTACTCCTACGGCCTTGACCGCGGCGGGATCGACGAGCGTTGGTTCGCGAGCACCACCGAAGCGGCCAACGAAGGGCGTGTCGCCGATGAAGGGCTCTCCTGGTGTGTCCATGACGGCCACCGCTTCCTGCTCCGTGACGCCGTTTCCGAGGGGCAGGCCAAGCTCGTCGGCAAGGGAATCTGGGACCGCTACAAGAAGTGGCCGGTCTACTCGAAATTCTTCGACAACATGGGGCCGATCCCCCACCACATGCACCAGTCGTTCGACGACGCCAAGCTCGTCGGCCAGGAAGGGAAGCCCGAGAGCTATTACTTCCCGCCTCAGTACAACAACTGCGACAACAACTTCCCCTACACCTTCATGGGCCTCGAGCCGGGGACCACGAAGGAGGATGTGCGCCGCTGCCTCGAGAATTGGAACCGCGGCGACAACGGGATCATCGATCTCGCCAAGGCCTACCGCCTCAAACGCGGCACCGGCTGGCTGATCCCGCCGGGAGTCCTCCATGCCCCGGGCTCGCTCCTCACCTATGAGCCGCAGTGGGGAAGCGACGTGTTTGCGATGTTCCAGTCGCTCGTCGAGGGTCGGGCCGTCCCCTGGAGCCTGCTGGTCAAGGACATGCCGAAGGAGAAGCACCACGACCTCGACTTCATCATCGGCCAGCTCGACTGGGAGAAAAACGTCGACACCCACTTCAAGGAAGCCAACTACCTCGAACCGATCCTCGACGCGAAGCGGTCCGAGGGGGGCGCCCACGACCGCTGGATCGTCTATGGGCAGGTCGACGGCCGGCAGTTGTTCAGCGCCAAAGAGCTCACGCTCGAGCCGGGCGCCCGGATCACCGTCAAGGATGCCGGTGCCAGCGGCTGGATCACGGTGCAGGGGGAGGGGAAAGTGGGCGCCCATGATGTCGCCACGCCGACCCTCATCCGCTTCGGTCAGATGACGGCCGACGAACTCTTCATCTCGGCCGACGCCGCGGCGGCCGGCTATGAGGTCGTCAACACCGGCCCGGGGCCACTTGTGGCCCTGCGGTACTTCGGCCCCGACGTCCATACCGATCTGCCGGCGAGCGGCCGGAAGAAGTGATCCTCTGCCGGCGGCGCTTCCCGATCCAAGACACCAGTCCCCCCACCGAAAGGTCTCGCTCATGTCCGCGCATACCGCTCCCAAGCTCCACAACGCCATGTGGCCCGGCCTCGTCGGCAAGGGGGATGGCGAGGGGCAGGAACCGGCGATCAGCCTCGACACCATGCTCCAGCTGACGGCGGCGGCGAGTGTCAACGGTCAGAAGTTCGACGGCATCGACTACTTCCTCTTCCTCCCCCACACCAATCCCGACGCCTCCGACGACGAGATCCGCCGGATCGCCGACAAGATCGCCTCCTACGGCTTTGCCGTGGGGTCGCTCGTGGCCCCGATCTGGCCGGGCACGGTGGGGGATTCGGCGATGGGGAGCCCCGTGCAGCGGGCGAAATTCGTCGACGCGGTCCGCAAGGCCTGCCGGATCGCGAAGATCTTCAATGAGCATGGCGTGCGGAAGTACGGGGTGATCCGCATCGACTCGGCGGAGTTCGGCGTCAATCAATGGCGCGAGCACGCCTCCGCCAACACCAAGCGGATCGCGGCCACCTTTCGCGAGGCGGCGGCCGTGGCGGCAGGCCACGGCGAGCGGCTCGCCGCCGAGGGGGAAATCTGTTGGGCCGGCATGCATTCCTGGAAGGACATGCTCGACCTCCTCGAAGCGGTCGACATGCCCGGCTCGCTCGGTTTCCAGTGCGATCTCGCCCACACCTATCTCTACCTGCTCGGCTACAACGCCCCGGAACACGCGCTCCTCAAGCCGGGCCACACCGAAGCGGATTTCTGGGCGGCCTACAAGGAGATGACCGACAAGCTGCGGCCGTGGACGATCGACTTCCATGTCGCGCAGAACGACGGCAATGTCCATGGCGCCGGATCGCACGACAAGACGGGCAAGCACTGCCCCGCCGACGATCCCCACGGCAAGCTCGACATCGTCAAGTGCTCGGGCTACTGGCTCGAGGGGGCGAAGGAGCGGGGCATCAGGCACATCTGCTGGGACGGCTGCATGTTCCCCAATGCCACGCTCCACAACCCGCACACCTGGAACACCATCCTCAACAAGATGATCGAGGTCCGAAACGCCCATGGCTGGGCCTGATCGTCCCCGTCCCGCACGCGTACGATTCCCTCCCATTCCTTACCATCCCTCCCACTCCCGCTCATCGAAGGCACTCCACCAATGGCGAAACCCCTCCGCATCGGCATGATCGGCTACGGCTTCATGGGCCGGGCCCACACCAATGGCTACAAGCGGGTGGGGGATTTCTTTGACCTCGAGTATCTGCCGGTGCTTCAGGCGGTAGCCGCCCGTGACGGGGAGAAGGCGAAGGCCTTCGCCGATCGCTGGGGTTACAAGCGGGTCGAGACCGACTGGCGGAAGCTCGTCGCGGCCGACGACATCGATGCGATCGACATCTGCACCCCGAACAACCTCCATGCGGAGATCGCGATCGAGGCGGCGAAGCATGGCAAGGCCATTCTCTGCGAGAAGCCCCTCTCGATGGATGTCGCCGAGGGGGAGAAGATGGTGGCGGCGATCGAGAAGGCGGGTGTGCCCAACACCGTCTGGTACAACTACCGCCGCATCCCTGCGGTGACCTTCGCCAAGCAGCTCATCGACTCCGGCCGGCTCGGCCGCGTGTTCCATTACCGGGCCGAGTTCCTCCAGGATTGGACGATCAACGCCGACCTCCCCCAGGGGGGCGCAGCACTGTGGCGGCTCGATGCCGCCGCCGCCGGCAGCGGGGTGACAGGCGATCTCCTCACCCACTGTATCGACACCGCGCTGTGGCTCAACGGCCCGGTCAGCGACGTCACGGCGATGACCGAGACGTTCGTCAAGGAGCGGAAGCACACGCTCACCGGCAAGGTGGAGCCGGTGAAGATCGACGATGCCTGCTCATTCCTCTGCCACTTCACCAACGGCTCGCTCGGTCTCTTCGAGAGCACCCGCTACGCCCGCGGCCACAAGGCGCTCTACACCTTCGAGATCAACGGCGAGAAGATGAGCCTCAAGTGGGATCTCCACGATCTCCACCGGCTCGAGGTGTTCGACTATTCCGATACCGGTTCCGAACGCGGTTGGAAGAGCGTCCACGTCACCGACGGCGACCATCCCTACATGGGGAAGTGGTGGGTGCCGGGGCTGGCGATCGGCTACGAGCACAGCTTCGTTCATCAGGTGGCCGACTTCCTCGAGGCCTACGCCCAGAAGAAGCCCGCCCATCCGACGTTCCGCGATGCCCTCGAAACCCAGCGTGTGTGCGATGCGGTGCTCGAGAGCGCGAAGAGCCGCCAGTGGGTCAACGTCGGCGGCCACCCGGTCGGCTGATGCCTTGAGCGGTCACTGGCTTCGGTGACCGCCGGAGCGGTCACTGGCTCGGGTGACCGCCGGAGCGGTCACTGGCTCGGGTGACCGCCGGAGCGGTCACTGGCCGGCGCCGGATCGCGGCCGGTGTCGTCACAGTGGTGCTCAAGCGCCGTGATCTTCGCGAGGCGGCGGGCGTGACGGCCGCCCTCGAACGGGGTGTCAAGCCAGGTGCGGAGCATCTTGTCCTGCACCTCCGGGCCGACCATCTCGGCCGAGAGGCAGAGGACGTTGAGGTCGTTGTGCCGGCGGCTCATCTCCGCCGTCACCTCGTCGTGGCAGGTGGCGGCACGGACACCGGCCACCTTGTTGGCGGTGATCGCCATGCCGACGCCGGTGCAGCAGAGGAGAATGCCGCGATCGACGGTGCCGTCGCTGACGCGGCCGGCCACATCCGCGGCGATGTCGGGATAGTCGACCGCGTCGGTGCCGTGGCTGCCGCAGTCGACGACCTCGTGGCCCATCCGTTCCAGCAGCCCGATGATTCGCAGCCGTGCCGCCACGCCGCGATGGTCACTGCCGATGGCGATGCGCATCAATCCCCCACTCCTGCCTACCGGACCTCGAATGCTCGGAACCTGTTGCCGCCAGGGCC
>CANGIH010000197.1 GCA_947453875.1 Planctomycetaceae bacterium
CCCACCGTCGCCGCTTCGACCCGTGACCTCAACTTGGATAAACCCGGATTCCCGCAGCATTCGCTGAATCAGCCTCTCGAATCCGGCCGGGGTCATTTTGTCCAAGATCGTGCTGATGATCTGCTGCTTCCACGTCTCGGCATCTTCGTCCAGCAGCGCAGTCTCCTCCGCGGAATCCTTTGCGGACTCTTTCTTGGCCTTGCGGGCTTCCTTGTTGAGAGCAACGCAGTACTTTCGAACTTCCTGCGAATCGACCTTTGGATACTGCTGGGCCTTGGGCGTCAGCGACCACACGCCGCGCTGGGAGTTCACGATCAGACCGAAGTCCTTCAGGTAGGTCCTCGCCCACGCCAGCCGGTACATCACCTCCGACTTGTATGGATGGCTCTTGGAAGGCTGCTCAAGAAGTTTCCCGGGCAGTGCGAGGTCTTTGGCAACTTGTTCCTCGATCTCCGTAACCGTTGCGGAACCACCCAACTCCTTCAGCGCGTGCAGGAGCGGGTTGAACAGTTCGTGGTACTGCGGAATGGCGATTGTCTTTGAAGTCATATAGCTTCCCTTCGGGCCGTCCAGCGTATATCGCCTATCCGACCAGCACGGCGGCTAGAGCAACGCCTGTCGCGGCCAACACCAAGCCGCAGAATCCCAGCACCACCAAGCACCCACGCGTCGTCCGGCTGTAGACGCGGTTGTAGGCGGCCTTTCGGGGGTTCGTGATCCACCCCCAGCCCCGCGGTGCTTTCAAGCCGAGCCACTGCCTGACGGCACGGCGCACGCTCGTCCTAGCGGCGATCCGCTTGCGGAGGGACGGGATGCGGAAGCCGATGCGGACCATCGTGTTCGGTGATCTCAGTCGTCTGGCAAAGGGATCTCAGGATGCCGCCCCCAACCGCTCGATGCACTCCGGTCCGTCTTGCTTCGGGTTGTTCACGAACGTGCTCACCGGGTAGGCCTCCATCTCGGACGCATCATAGGGCCGAAGGATTCCCGAGAGCACCGGCTCGTCATGCTCCGCGGAGTCGAGCCAGAGCCGGTACTTCTCCGGAGGCACGATCAGCGGCATCCGCTCGCGGATCGGCAGCCGCAGAACGCCGTTGGCCTCTCCTTTCTCGGCCAGGATTCTGGGGGCTATGCGGGCCCTACTCACTGCCGCTAACTTCTCCCGCTCCAGGGGGAGACACCATGCGGCGATCGTGGGCACTGTGGCAAATACCGGCTTTCTCACGAAGGCGATCCACCGCTTTCTCCAGCACACAGGGTGCAGGCTCGGTCTCGCATCGCCGCCCTTCACGGGTGCGCAGAGCCGCAGGGACTTTGGCTCCCGAGCCACTCGAACAGCGAACCATGCTCGCCTCGTGGCAGGGGCACTTCGCTGCGGGAATGACGTCGGTTTCCGCCGGGACATGCACTCCCGAACCGTACGGCCTCACGACGGTCCCGATGCCGAACGGGTTTCAGGCGCCGGTCAGCGTGACCATCGACGGATATGTCGTCGACTCCTTCTTGGTCAACGGCCAGACGGTCGGAGGCGCCCCCTCGACGTGCACCGGCCCACAGACGATCTCCCCTTTCTCTTTCACACTCTCCACAGATTCCTTCGAGATTTCGGGAGGTCGGACCAAGGACGCTCACGCGAGCTACGACGTGACCGTCACGATCTCCACCATCGACGGCCCTCTTCCCCCGCCGGACGAAGGCTGGGCAACACAGCGTCTTTTCGACCCGGGGAACACGGGAATTCCCGACGAAGGTGGCTGTGCGATCACCAATGGCTCCAACTCCATGGGCGTCAATCTGGCGACCGGGAGCCTGTCGCATCGCGACGGCGACACGCTGGCCAGTGCCGCCGCGGGGATCGGCAATGATCAGATGCTCGAATGGACCACGAACTCAGCCGTTCTCGGGGCGCAGAGTTTCGGCAACGGCTGGAACACGGGCCAGACGCCACAACTCGAGCCGCTCGTGTGGACCGGTGGAACACCGACCACCATCGCGTTGCCCTTCAGCGGCTCCGATGTTCGCGTCTTCAATCTCGCGGATACAAGTGGCACGACTTACACACCTGCTTTCGGGAGCGGAAGCACGGACACCGTCGAACGCAACGGCGGTCAGTTCGTGTTCCGCACCGCTTCGGGCGACTCGATGACCTTTGGGGCCATCACGCCCGCCCGCTCTCCCGGGAGCGGTCAGTTTCTCAGTCGCACCGATGCCAATGGCAACAGCCTGACGGCGACACTTGATGGGAGCGGGGCGATTTCCCGGCTGACCACGACGGCGGCGGGCCGCGTCACCGAATGGCAGGTGTACACCACCATCCCTACCGGTTCCCCCAACGCGGGCAAGGTTCGGCAGGTCGATGTCTGGCGGGCCGACGGCACACCGACAGGCTCGCTCGTGCGATCGACGCGATTTGACTACTACTCCGCCGGCTCCCCATTTGGAGCGGCAGGCGACCTGGCGACCGTGTCGGTTTTGGACCCAGGCGGTGCCATCCTCGACACGAAGAGCTACCGATATGCCCTCGGCAGCGTGAACGCCAAAAGCCCCTCGATGCTGCAATATGCCTTCGACACCGAGGGCACACGCCGACTCGCTGCAGCCGGGATCGACCTCGCCTCCGCACCTGCCGTGCTCGTGGCTCCCTACGCCCGGGATCATTACGTGTTCGACATGGCCGGTCGCGTCAGTCGCCATGATGTGCAGGGCCTGGGATGCTCAGCATGCACCGCCGGGATCGGCAGCTTCGTCTACTCCTACCAGACAAACCCGAATCAGAGCGGCACTGGGTTCAACCAGTGGCGTTCCAAGACGATCGAGACACGCCCCGACTCCACGCAGGTGGTCACCTACTGCAACGCTCACGGGCAGCCGATGCTGTCCATCACCCGCTCAGGTTCCGGGGCATCAGTGCAGCAGTGGGGCACCTTCCACCGCTATGACTCAAACGGTCTCCCCGTCTGGGAAGCCCTCCCCTCGGCGGTATCGCTCCCGGCAAGCGAATCGCAGATCGAGCAGTGGCCTGACCTCCTGCGCGAAACGTCCCCGGGCCACTACGACTACATCCGGAATGACGCCGGCCTCGTCAACGTCACCTCCTACTTCTCCATAACCACGGCAGGAGAGACCACGCCCGGCGGGGTGAAGGCCTTCGTCTCCGGCCACGGGGTCATGCGGGGGGATGGCGGCACCACGACTCCGATCTCGTCGGTGTCCTATGTTCGCCATGTCGTCGGTGCGTCGTCGGTCGTCCTTCCTGCCACGCTCATCACCTATTCGCTCACCGGCAGCCAAGGGGCCCAGGTGACGACCATTGCCTATGTGTGGGCCTCGGGCACGACGCGGCTCGTGCAGTCGGCCGAGACTGCCCCCGTCGTCGATGCGGCCCATCATGGGACAGGCACGACCGAGACGATTACGCATGTCTTCGATGCGATCGGGCTGGAAACGTGGACGCGTGATGCCGATGGCTTCATCCGACTCGCCGTGCACGATGCGACCACTGGAGCGGTGACCAGGACGATCGACGACGTCGACACCTCCCGAACGGCGGACTTCATGGGGCAGCCGCTGCCGGCCGGATGGCAGACTCCCACGGGCGGTGGACTTCATCTCGTGACAACGAACGAGCTCGACCCGTTGGGGAGGGTTACCAAGCAAACCTCCCCTCTGGGGATCGCCACCTACACGGTCTATGACGACCGTAATCGCTCCGTGCGGGTGTACCCGGGATGGAACCCGTCCACAAACATGCCGACAGGCCCGACGGAGGTTTCCAGAATCGACGCCTCGGGGTTCTACAGCGAAGTGCTCACGATGGCGGCCGCTCCGAGCGTGAGCGGGGGAAGGCCAACCGGCCTGGAGCCTATCGGTGCGGTCCGGACGCTCGAGCGCACCGTCAACAACATCGCAGGTCAGGTCATAGCGACCGATCGCTACTGGAATCTCAATGGGCTCGTCTACTCCACCACGGTGAACGCGCAGGGAGATCCGGTACTCGGAACCGAAGGAGCCAACTACTACCGCACGCGATACGCCTATAGCAATCAAGGAGTGATCGATCGGCTCGTCAGTCCGACCGGCACGATCACCCACTACCAATACGATCCCCAGCGACGCCTGACGGTGGTCTCCGTCGGCACCGACGACACCACGACGACGGGACTGAAATGGACTCCCGCTACCCAGTCGGTCCGAGCCAACATGGCCCCCGTCGTCACCTATGAGTACGACAACGGAACCATCGGCAACGGCGTTTTGACGAAGGTCGTGCAGTTGCCAGGTGGAGCCGGACTCCCCATCGTCACCCTCGGAGCCTACGACTGGCGCGACCGGCTGGTGGCGACCAAGGTCGGCGCTCAATCCCAGGAGGATGGGGAGACCAATCGACTGCTCACCTACCTCGCTCTCGACAATCTCGGCAACACGCTGGCGGCGAGTCAGTTCGATGGCGACAAGGTCTGGGTCGCCGACAGCAACGGCGATGGTGTCCCCGACAAGCCCACCGCGGCGCTCTTGCGGACGCTGACGACCAACAGCTACGACGCACGCAATCGCCTCTTCGAGGGGCAGACGTGGTATGTCGACCAAACAACCGGAGCGACTGACGCATCACGCGTCCTGAAAACGGACCTCTTCTACGACCATCGCGGTCGCGTCGCGATGCAGGTTGTCCCGAACTCGCCGGCCACTCAATATGCCTACGACGGGGCAGGCCGGCTGACACGCAGCTACACCCTCGGCAACATCCCCTCCGCCCCGTGGTCGACGAGCGGCAGCATCGTGCTCCATCAGGTCGACCTGACGTATGACAGGGCTGGAAACGTCATCCAGACCGCCACGCGAGATCGATTCGACGACGCCTCGTCATCGCTGACAGGTCCACTCGGCACACCAACCAGCGGAGTGCCGGCCCGCGTCTCCTTCACCGCCACCTACTACGACTACGCGAATCGCCCGATCTTCTTCATCGACGCCGGAACCAACGGCGGTGCACCGTTTGTCCGGCTGCCGAACGTCAACGATTACGCCAAGCCGACGCAGCGATCGAGCTTCGGTTATGACGATGCCGGGCACCTGAGCGATGCGGTCGATCCTCGATTGGTGTTCACGCACCGAACGTATGACGGCCTTGGACGGCTTGCGTCCGTGACACTCAATGCCACGGGCCAGGCAGCGGGGGCGGATCACGACGTCACCACCCGCTACACCTCCGACGGCTCCGACCATGTCGTGACCGTGACCGCCGTCCAGCCCCAAGGCCTCCCGTCGCAGACGACCCGCTTCGTCTATGGCGTCCGGACGCCGTCGAGCACGGTGGCCTCAAACGATGCTCTCGCCGAGATCGATTACCCCGATCCCGTCACCGGCCAGCCATCGGCAGCTGAACGGGAGGTGTTCACGGTCAACGCATTCGGCGACCGACTCACCGCCACGGATCGCAACGGGACGGTCCATGCCTACGCCTACGATGCCCTCGGCCGTCCGATCCTCGACCGCATCGACGCCTTTGGAAAGGGAGTCGATGCCACGCTCCAAAAGCAGGCAATCGCCTATGACGGAGGG
>CANGIH010000198.1 GCA_947453875.1 Planctomycetaceae bacterium
GCGTCATCGACCCTCGATTCGCCTTCTCCGCCGATCGCAGCGGGGGCAGTCATCCCTCCGATGAGCTTCGGGGCCACGAAGGCCCAGACCTCGTCGATGAGGCCCTCGTCGCGGAGACTCCCAAGCAGCGCTGCTCCCCCTTCCACCAGAAGGTTTGTCAGTCGCCTGCCTCCCAGATAGTGGAGGAGCGCGACGAGCCGCGCCCGCCGGTCAGGGTCGTTGCCTCGCCACACCTCGCAGCCGGCAGCCTCGATCGCCGCCACGCGGTTGGTGGGGGCTTCGGGGCCGACCGCCACGAGCACGGGCACCTCGCGTGAGGTTTGGACCAGACGACTCGTCGTCGGAAGCCGCGCGAAAGAGTCGACCACGATGCGGAGCGGAACTCGTGCCCCCGACGGCCGGGCCGTGAGAAGCGGATCATCGGCGATTGCCGTGCCGAGGCCGACCATGATCGCATCCATCCGCCCCCGCAGGGCATGGACGCGCGATCGCGATTCCGCACCGGAAATCCAGCGGGAATTCCCCGTCACCGACGCGATCCGACCATCGAGGCTCATGGCCCACTTGGCGATCACCCAGGGCCGACCATCGAGCACGAGGCGGCGGTACGGTGCGGTGAGCCGTTCTCCCTCGGTCGCAAGGATGCCGGTCTCAACCTCAATGCCGGCCGCCACAAGCGCCGCGATCCCGCCCCCGTTGACTGCCGGGAAAGGGTCTCGGGCCGCGACGACGACGCGGCTGATCCCCGCCGCGATCACGGCGCTGGTGCAGGGGGGGGTCTTGCCGTGATGGCAGCAGGGTTCGAGGGTGACGACGAGCGTTCCGCCACGGGCCGAATCGCCCGCCATCCGGAGCGCCTCGATTTCCGCATGGGCCCCGCCGAAACGGGCATGCCAGCCCTCGCCGACGATGGCACCGCCAGCCGACAGGACCACAGCGCCGACCTGGGGATTGGGCTCGACAAGCCCCTCGCCGCGGCGGGCCAGATCGAGCGCCCGCCGCATCGGCGCATTCCATCGCCCGGAAAACGACTCGTCCCCGCCAGCTGCGCCGTCGCCAGAGTGCATGTCGGGTCAGCTGCCGGGGGTCCAGATGGTCTTCTTCTCCCCTTGCTGCGGAGGGGCCTGCCCGCCGCCGGGGGTCCAGAGTCCTCCACTGGTCGGGGCCGCCTGGCCACCTCCCGCCATACCGGGGGCGCCGGAGCCGCCGATCGACGTCGGCGAAGCTCCTCCCGGCATACCACCCCCGGCCCGCGCCGCTGCCATCCCCGGCAGATCGATACCAGCCTCCATGAGCACCTCGGCGAGCGCTTCCATGATCCGTGCATCCCGCGAGTGATCGCGCCGCATGTGATCGAGCAATCGCATCGAATCGGCCTGATCGCCGCGCTGGAGTCGGACACGCAGTTCGGCGACGTCGATCATGCCATCGTTGGCTTTCATCTCGGCGGCGATGCCGCGGAGTTGCTCGATGGTGGAGAGCTTCTCCACGCTTCCCTGGGCCCTTTCCTCGAGGAAGGAGAGCGCCTCCCAGCGATCCTCCGGCGCGACGTCTGTGCGGGTGAGGATCGCGCGGGCGGCCCGTTCCGCTGCGAGGTCGAAACCGGCATCGACCGCCATCAGGAACAGCCCCCGGATCTCCCCGACCTCGAGGCCTTCGAGCACCACGCGATGCCAGCGCATCGGCGGCACTTCCTCGATCGGCTTGGCGGAGGTGATCGGAGTCGCGGGCTTCAGGCCGAGGGTCTTCCGCATCTCCCCCCATGCGACGGTGGCGTCGCGGCGACGGCTCGTGGCCTCTCCCTCGATGACGAGGGCCTCGACACGACACGCTCCGTCCGTGTCCTGCAGTGCCGCCC
The DNA here is from genome assembly GCA_947453875.1 of Planctomycetaceae bacterium. Lineage (GTDB taxonomy): Bacteria > Planctomycetota > Planctomycetia > Pirellulales > UBA1268 > QWOP01. The sequence goes on from CANGIH010000198.1 coordinate 1,859, forward strand.
GTGGCGACTTGCCGAGAAGCTCAGGGAGGGGTGTGTCGGGCCAGAGATCAGCGAACCGCTTCCAGAGCTGCTCCCGCTGCGAATCGAGGAGGGTGTCGAGCGGCCCAGGCTGGCCGGCTGGTGTTCCGGTCGGTGGAACCGAGGGGGGCACCATGCGGAACTGCGTGGAGAGGAGCCAGGTCGTCGGTGTCGCCACCGGCAGTTGGCCACCATCGGGGAGCCGTGAGAAGGGGACGTTCGTCATTCCGCCGACGATCCCCTCTGACTCTTTGACGTCTGGCTCGAAGCCCTGCAGGACCAGCTCGGCCTCGCGGTCGGTCTGCCGGCCGAAGACGAGGAGCGAGGCGAGAAGCCGCCCCGGTGCCGGGGCGTCGATCCCGGCGTCGTACACCCGCCATACCGATCGCGGAGGCACCGCCCCGCGCGACACCCATTCCGAACGGTCGAACGGACCCGGCTCGAAGCGGCCATCCTTGCGGAAGCGGTCTTCCAGGAGATCGAGCCCATCACCGGAAGCCTCGGCGGCAGGGAGCATTCCCGAGGAACGGACGAAGCGGATCACCGGCGACCGATCCTGATCGGCCTCGGTCTCGAGGGCCATGGCCCGGCCGATGGCCTCCGTGGCGGCATCGTGATCGGAGGGCCGCAGCTTCGCCACGGTCGACCATGCCTCAGCCGCCTCGTAGGGGAGTCCGAGCAATTCGCAGACCCGGCCGAGATTCGTGAACAGCTCCGGGCTCCCGCCTGCGACTTTCTTCAGGCTGCGGAAGGTCGTCAGGGCCTTGCCAAGCCGCCACTCGCGTGCCGCCTTGAGGCCGATGTCGAACTCGAACCGCCAAGGGGAGTTGTCGGCGCAGGACTGGAACGGCACCCGCGCCCGCAACGCCGCAGGAACGCCAGCCGACCCGACCAGCGACGCCAGCATGTGACGATCCTCGGGGCTCCCGATGCCGGCATCGGCGAGCCACTCGATGATCCCCTGGGCGAAGCCGGTCTGCCCGGTCTGTGCCGAGACCTGCACGAGCGTCGCGGCGATCCGCTCGAGCTCCGGACCGATCTCCTTGCCGGCTGCCTCGCGGGCCCGGTCGAAGAGCGCTGCCGCTTCCTGGCCATGGCCGGTGATCGCCTCGGCGATGGACGCTTGCCCGAGTGCCAGCGGATTTTCGGGAAAAGCGGCGAGGAATTCGGCGCTGCCGGCGGCGGCCTCGGCGAACTTCCTCGTGGCGAGCTGCAGCTTCGTACGGGTCGCAAGCAGGCAGGCCCGGCCTGGCGTCTTGGCCAACTGTCGCTCCACCTGCTCCAGCGCCGCGCTCACCTGCTCACCTTCAAGCAGGCGTTCGAGCTGCTCCAACTCCCCAACGAGGTCCTGGCAGCAGAACTTGATCTTCTTCCCCGTTCCCCCGGGACAGGCGGCGTACGGATCAATGGGCATGCTCGGCGGGTCTCCCGATGGCGCGCGGGGTGTCGGGAACGGCCACGCCCGCGACCAGCGGCGGCGTGTCGGAAACCGGCCCGGATGACGAATGTACCAGAGGCGCACCCTGCTGGCGCCGGTTTCACCCCCAACGGCCATCTACCGATCACGGCCGGCGGACGAGATGATTTGCCCGGCATCCTTGCGCCCTGCATACTCTTGAAAAGTCAGCGCAGGACAGGCGGCCAGCGCGACCCGAAACCGGTTCCCCTTTTCAGGTCGTCGCGGCCGGCGGACGCTGTCTGCCGGCGCGGGCGATCCGGTTCCCGGACAACGGTCCCTTTGCGTGCCGTGGGAAGAGCCCTTCGGGGCCGCTTTCCATCGGGCTGATCGCGGAAGACGTCGAGCGTCTCCGCGGTCATTCCAGATGCATTCGTCGTCCCCAGCCTGCTCCTGCCATGCGACAACCGCGGATTCTCGTCGTCGACTCTGCCGGCCCCTCCGGCTTTCCGTATGCCCGGCTCGTGGCCCGTCTGCAGCCGATGGAGGTGCGGGTGGAGCCGTCGCTGTCGAAGGCGGCCGACAGCGCGTCGCGGGATGCCTGGGACATCGGCATCGTCACGATCCGCGACGGTCAGTCGACCGCGGCGTTGCACGCCAGCCTGCGTCAGGCGGACCCGCGACTGCCGCTCGTGGTCATCGATCCCCATCCCTCGGTGGAGGCTGCCAGTGCCTGTCTCCAGGCCGGCGCCAGTGACTACCTCGAGGCCGCTCGCGTGGAGGCCGAACTCGAGGACGCGCTGGTGCGCATTCTGGCGACGAGTCGCCGGCGTGAGGCCGAGGAGGTGCTGCGCCGGGTGGTGGAGCGGCCCTATTCGTTCGAGGGATTCCTCGGCGAGAGTCCGCCGATGCGGCAGGTCTATTCGGTGATCGACCGCGTGGCGGCGAGCAATGTCGACGTCCTCGTCACCGGGGAGACCGGCACCGGCAAGGAGCTCGTCGCCAGGGCGATCCACCGCCGCAGCCGCCGGGCTCAGGGGCCGTTCGTCCCCGTCGATTGCGGGGCGATCCCCGATGCCTTGCTCGAAAGCGAACTCTTCGGCCATGAACGCGGCGCGTTCACCGGGGCCGACGCGCGGCGGATGGGGCTCGTCGAGTTTGCCGATGGCGGCACCCTGTTCCTCGACGAGGTTGGCGAACTACCACTTGTCCTCCAGGCGAAGCTGCTCAGGGTCCTTCAGGAACGTCGTGTCCGGCGTGTCGGCGCCAGGCAGGAGAACGCCGTCGATGTCCGGATCGTCGCCGCGACCTCGCGTGCCATCGACGAGATGGTGGAGCGGGGAAGCTTCCGTCGCGACCTCTACTACCGGATCAACGTTGTGCGCATCGACCTGCCGCCGTTACGGACTCGCGGCGACGACATCGGCCTGCTCGCGGAATGGTTTGCCAATCGGGCCAGCCAGGAGATGGGGCGGCCGGTGGCAGGGCTCACCTCCGATGCCTATCAGGTGCTCAAGGGCTATCACTGGCCAGGCAATGTCCGCGAACTGCAAAACGTCGTCCGCCGGTCGATCGCCATGGCGAGGGGATCGATGGCCGGCGTGGAAGATCTCCCCGACGAGGTGGTCGCCGCCGCCGGTCGGACTGCCGGCGCCGAAGCGGGGGCGGTCGGTTTTTTCGCCCAACGGGCCGAACAGATCGCCCGCTTCGAACGGCAGTACCTCACCGATCTCCTCTCCCGCCACCTCGGCGATGTCTCGGCAGCGGCCCGCGATGCCCGCCTCCCCCGCGGCACGCTCTACCGGCTGATGAAGGGGCACTCACTCGACGGCGCCACGTTCCGGCCGAAGGGAGATGGGAGGCCCGATAGCCCATCCGCCGACGCGCCGGGCTGACCGCGGGGGCGGCTGTCTCATTGGGATGACAGCGCGCCTCGGTGGCGCGACACCCCGGATCACCGCTGATACCGGGTCATTCCCCCTCGTTTTCAGGCTTTTGCGGGGGTGCGGGCGTCTTGTCAGCGCGGCGCCTGCCGCGCCAGCCTTTCGGGCCGCCCCGGACATCGCGGCGGAAACGTGCATCCGGCGGAAACGGTGTCGTTTGGCACGGGGTCTGCACTCTCCTTCTCTCCAGGAGGCGATCAGCCCTCCAACCCCGTCGTTCCCCGCGTCATTTTTGTGTCAGGAGTCGTTGCCATGAAGAAGATCGAAGCCATCATCCGCCACTTCAAGCTCGAAGAGGTCAAGGATGCGCTCAATGCCGCC
>CANGIH010000199.1 GCA_947453875.1 Planctomycetaceae bacterium
GGACTCCCTGCCGGCGCACGCGCAGCGCATTCCCCGACACCTTTTTCATTTCCTGCGGCGACGATCCTGGCACCGCGAGCACCAGGTCGCTCGTCCCCTGCCGCGACACCGGGAGCCCAAAAGCGGCAAACTCCCCCACCAGCGGATCGAGCATCGCCCGATGAATCCGCTCCACCGCAGGCACCCCTTCCGGATGGGGCGTGACCACCGACCACATCAGGCAGCCCGGCCCGAGGATCACCGTCGCCCCGCCGCTCGGCCGGCGGAGGATCGGCACACCAGCCCCCCGGCAGGCCGCCACATCGACTTCCTCCTCCACCCGACTCGACGATCCCACCACCACCACCGGACGCTCCGCCATCCAGGTGCGCACCACGGGCACGCTTCGCGTTCCCTCATGCGCCTCTTCCAGGAGCGCCTCGTCGAGTGCCAGCGACGTCATCACCTCCTTGGCGGCGATATCGCCCCCACCCTCCACGAGCCAGAGGGACGCGTGTGGAGCGGATGGCAAAGGGGGGAGTCGCGCGTCGGCAGGCATGGCGGAATCGATGTCGGAAGGGGGAAGCAAGGCATGGTCGGACGACGAATCAGAACGAACCGGCCCGGAAAAGGCCACCGGCAGGCCGCCCGCTGCAGCGGTGTATAACTGTCAGGCGATTCGATCATCCGCCCCACTCCCGATGCCGACCGCCCCCCATGGCCGCTGACCCCTCCGCCTCCGCTGATCTTCCCCCCTCCGCTGCCCCGAAGCTGCCGGTGTCGCCCGACCAGTTCCTCCCGCCGGTCGAGCCGCCAAGCGCGGGATTTCTCGTGCAGCTGTTTCTCGTGCCGGGGCTGATCGTGGCGATCATCGTCGGGGTGTGGCTCACATTTCACTGGCTTGCCCACCTCGGGCAGGATCCACAGGCCTACGTCCGTACGCTCCGCCGCGACAACGAGGGTCGCTGGCAGGCGGCCCTCAACCTCGCCAACGATCTCCGTGGCCCGGGAGGCGCCACCCTCAAAGCCGACGACGCGCTCGCCAGCGAACTCGGCCGGATCCTCGAGGATGAGGCAAAGAGCGGCCGCACCGGCGAGCAGTCGCAGATGCTCCGCGTCTATCTCTGCCGGGCCCTCGGCGAGTTCACCACCCCGAAGGCGCTGGCCCCGCTCGTGGCGAGTTGCTCTGATTCCGCCAGCCCGCAGGTGGCGCGAGCCGCCGTTGAGGCCATCGCCGTGCTTGCCACCAGCCTGACCGCTTCCGGGCAACTTCCTGAGGGGGCCGATCTGGCCGGAGCCGTCGTCGCCGCTTCACGATCGGAGGACGCGGGGCTGCGGTCGGCCGCTGCCTTCACGCTCGGTGTCGTCGGGAAGCGTGTCGCAGGGCCGGCCGTCGATCGGCTCGGCAATCTGCTTGGTGATACCAGTGACGATGTCCGCTACAACGCCGCGCTCGCGCTGGCCCGGCTTGGCAGCGACACCTCCCTCGACACCCTCGGCGAGATGCTCTCCCTCCCCGATGAGCCGGCCCCCGCCCCCTCGGCCCGCGACGATGTCGCGCAGTCGAATCGCTACAAGCGGGCGCTCGTGGTCCTCAACGCGCTGCGTGGCCTGGCGCTGCTTGTCGATGCCACCGGTGCACCGCTCCCGGAGGGGATCGTCGCCAAGGTGAAGTCGCTCGCCGCCGACCCCGTCTCCGATGTCCGCGCCGGGGTCACCGCCCTCGAGACGAAGCTCGCCCGGCTCTCCGGCGGCGCCTGAAGGTCCCGGGGGGCTCGGTCGGCCCCGAGATCAGGCGCTGAGGAAGTCCTCGAGCGCCTCGCGAAGCATGTCGGGATCGGGCTCGCTGCCGGTGAGCACCTGGAAGTCGATGGCGGTCTTCTCGACATGCACCTCGAGGCCGTCGATCACGCAACCGCCCGCTTTCTGGGTGGCTGCCACGAGCGCCGACGGCTGCTCGATCAACTCCGTGTCGGCCACGACCAGATCCGATCGCAGGCCCCCAAAATGGCTGCGCGGCTCATCGGCCCGTCGTGAGGCGACGACGATCCCCACCCGCTCCGGGATCGCGATCGTCGCCTCGAAGGGAAGCGGGGTGATCTCGACCTCGGTGTCGAGATCGCGAAGGGCCTCGATCAGCGTCACCGCCGACTCGGGGGCCCGGTCGGTGACGATGATTTCCGCCACGCCGGCAAGCGCCAGCTCCAGGGCCGTGGCCCGACCGGTCGGGCCCGCCCCGGCCAGGAGGAGCCGCGCCCCTGAAAGCTCGGCGTGGGACCGGAGGGCCTCGACGACGCCGCGGCCGTCGGTCATGTGGCCGAAAAGCCCGTCGGCCTTGCGCTCGATCAGGCTCGCCGCGCCTGCGAACCGCGCTGCCGGAGAAGCGTGGGCCAGGGTGGGCATCACCAAGTGTTCGAGCGGGCCTGAGAGGAGGCAGCCGCGGAACCCCATCGCATCGACGCCACCGATCGCCTCGGCGAGCCTGTCGGCGGCGACATCGACCGTGAGGAACCGCCAGTCGAGCCCGGCAGCGGCGATCGCGCGCTCGAAGAGATACTGGGCCGGATTGCCCGCGGCCGGGCAGCCGAGCAGAGCGACGATTTCCTGAAGTGCGGGACTGGTCATGCCCCAATCAGAACCGATCGTCGCACCGGGAGGCAAATCGAGTCCATGGCGACGTTGGCAACCGCGCCGTCAGGGGGCGGAAGAACCCTGATCAGACCGCCAAATGGGTCGCGGCGACGAACCGAGGGTCGCTGCGGATCGGATCGAAATCCTTCTCCGCCTCGCTCAATTCGCGGTACCGATGATCGAGGGTGATCGCCCGGGTGAGGTGCTCGACGGCCGTGGGGGCATCTCCGGAGAGGGAGAGATAGCAGGCGAGGTTGTAGTGGAGGATCGCCTGCTCCGGCGCCGACTCCAGCGCCCGCCGCAACGAGTCCATCGCCTCCGGCAGACGGTCGAGCCGCTTCAGGCACCATCCCATGCCGAGCCAGGCCTCCACCCTCTGAGGGTCGCGCTCCACCACGGCCGACAGCGGCGTGATCGCCTCCTGCCAACGCCCCAGCGCCCGCAACGCCTCGCCAGCGAGGAGCTGCGCCATCGGCGAGGAACGGGACGCATCGGGCAGGCCATCAAGCGCCTCCAGGGCACGGACAAGCAGCCGGGCTGCCGATGGCGGGACCGGCTTGTCGGTCTCCACCAGCAACTCACCCAACTCGATGTAGCCAGCAGCGTGTCGCAGGATCGCCTGTTGGCGAAGCCGTGACAAATCGGTCATCGGGAAGGCTCCTCGGGGCCCCGGATCCTCTCGGCCCACTATCACTCCATCCACTCCAATCCCATCGTATACGTCTGCCACCCCGGGAAGGATCGCAGGATTCCGTCCAACCCTGGAAAGCCAGGCAAAATCGGGGGTTTTCGATTTTTTTTGCAGGCCGGCACGAAATTTCCGCCCGGCGCCCACTCCTTCTCTTGGAGGGCACGATGTGCGGCAGGCCCGATTCCTGGAACCGATTCCTGGAAATGGATACGCCAGGCACGCCGGTTCGTTTCGCCAAGCCCTGACCACTCGTATTTCCATGATCCGGAAGCCAACCGATGCGTCTCACCCTGCGGACCCTGCTTGCCTGGATCGATGGCGTGCTGCCCCCCGACGAGCAGCGGACCCTCGGCGGAAAGGTCGACTCCAGTCCGGTGGCGAGGCAACTCGTCGATCGGATCGAGGCCGCGGTTCACAATCCCCAACTCGCCGCACCCCGCGTCGATGCCAAAGGGCTCGGCGGGGATCCCGGCACGGTGGCCGAATACCTCGACAACACCCTCCCCGTCGATCGGCTCGAGGCCTTCGAGCGGATCTGCCTTGAATCGGACATGCACCTGGCCGAGGTGGCCGCCTGCCACTCGATGCTCGCCGAAGTGGCACGCGATCCGAGTGTCCTGCCGCCGCTCGACGCCGCCCACCGCCGCCGGCTCCTTGAGTCGATGCAGCACCGCATCGCCGCTACGAGGATGCCTTCGCTGCCCGAGCGAGGTGCGTCCATGCCTGTCAGTCATGGGCACCCGATTCCTGGCCGGGGGGCGATCGACACCGGCACCGCCGGCCGGCCTGACGCGAGGCCGGTCAGTGCGACGAAGGTTTCCGTGGGGCAGGCCCGCCGCACGCCGTGGGCGGCCTGGGTGCTGGCCGGTTCGGCGCTGCTGCTGCTGGCCATCCTCGCCGCGCTGTTTGCGCAGTCGGTCGGCGCGTTTCGCCGCCCCGCCAATCAGGCAGACAGGCTCACCGGGGAGGCGGACCGAGAAGGGGGAATGCGAGCCGATGAGCTTGGCCCGGCGAATCCCCCTGCTGCTGCACCCCCGCCAGCCGGTGCCGGGACGGTCGATGATGGCGTGGCCGAACTGGCCGCCACCGTGCCTGGGGCCGGACCGGGAGATGGGGATGCCGTCGAGACCGATGTCGAGCCTGCGATCGAGGGGCAGATCGAGGGGCAGATCGAGGACGCGTTTCCCGACGTCGCGACAGGGGATGATCCTGCCGAAGGGCCTGGTGCTCCCGATGACGGGGAGCTTGCTGCCGCCACGACCGCGCCTGCCCCGGCCGCGGCGCCGCCTGCCGGCCCACGGAAGGTGAGAGCAGGGGAGGCGCTGGCGATCGCCGCGGGGGTGCGCCCGCCCCGCGTTCCCGCCGGACCGGCTGCCGCCGGAGATGACGCGCCTCCCCGGACGCCGGACGCCGCTTTTGTCGCCGGCGACGTCGGGCTCGAAGGCGCGGGGGCCGCCCCAGCGGAAAGCCTCGGCTTCGTTGCCGCTGACGGTGTGCCCCTGAGGCATGTGATGGATGGCGACCGTGGATCCTGGGTGCCGATCGGGATCGGCGCGGCGCTCGGTGGGCGCGAAGAGCTTGTCATCCCCCCCGGGATGCACCCGGAGCTCAATCTCGGTGGCATCTCGCTTCGTATCCTGCCTCGATCGCATGTTGTTCTCTCTGCGGCCGAGGATGGAATGCCGCGGGTGGAGGTGCTCCACGGACGGATCGTGGCCAGGGCGGCCCGCGCCGATGCCCGGCTGGGGATCCGTGCCGGCGGGATCGATGCCACGATCACCGCCGGCCTCGACGGGGCGGTCGCCGCCGAGACGGCGCATGCGTGGCACCCGGGGCTCGGCGATCAGGCCGTGCCGATCCAGGCGACGGTGCTCGCGGTCACCAAGCCCCTTCACATGGCCGTCGCCACGGGGGCTCCCGCCACGGTGACGGAGGCCGACTTCCCAGCCAGGAGCGGGCTGGTGGTGGAGTCGCCCGGCGAGCTGCGGCGAGACACGATCAGGCTCGATCGGCTCCCGGCGTGGACGACCGGTGGCGAACGGATCGACCCGCTCGAGCGAAACGCGACGGAGGCCTTCGCATCACGGCTCGCCGGTCTCCCGCCGGGGAACGATCCCGGCGCGGGGCTCGAGCAAGTGCTGCTCGCGATGGCGATCGATCGCCGTGTCGAGAATCGGGTCTTCGCTGCCGGCACGTATGCGTTGCTGGGGA
>CANGIH010000200.1 GCA_947453875.1 Planctomycetaceae bacterium
GAGGCCGCCGGCGATGCCGATCCACAGCAGACGATGCAGATGATGCAGCAGCTGGCCGCCAAAAGGGCCCTTGCCCAGCGGCGATTGGAGACGAAGACCGAACAGTTGACGCGGCAACGCGACATCGAGATGGAGAAGGTCGAGCGGCAGCTCGGCGCCAAGGTGCGTCAGGAACAGGACCGGCAGAAATGGCTGGCCGTCCTCCTGCCACCGATCCCGCCGCTGGTGGTGGCGTTCTTCGTCTATTTCCGTCGCCGCGCCCAGGAGCGCGAGGGTGTGGCGAAGACGCGGTTGAGGTGAGTGGGCTGCGCCAGCTTGGCAGGGCAACGGCCCGCCTGTTTCCCCGGGAGAATCGACCATGTCGAACAACCAAGACCATGACCGTCACGCGGGCCGCGGCAGCGCCGAATCGAGCCTGCACGCCGGGCGGAGGCGTCGCGCGATCGATGACGATTCCTCGCATTCCTCTGGAGGCGTCTGGGGGCGGACCGGAATGTTCCTCCTCGGCGGCGCCGGCATGCTCCTCCTCGGGTGGCTCGCACAGCCCCGCTATCAGAGCCGTGAAGTGACGCCCGATGCCGATCGGGTCCTCTTCAAGCAACTCAACGACGTGCAGAAGGCGGCGAGCCTCGAGGTGCTGAAGTACGACGAGGGCCTGGCGACGCTCCAGGCGTTCAAGGTTGTGCAGGCGGGGGGCGTGTGGGTGCTGCCGTCGCACCAGAATTATCCGGCGGACGCCAAGGAACATCTGGCCGCGGCGGCCACGGAGTTGGTCGATCTGAAGTCGCTCGATGTCGTGAGCAGTTCGGCTGCCGACCACGAGACGTACGGGGTGATCGAGCCCGATCCGGAGAAAATCAAGCCGGGGATGACGGGCGTCGGCGAGTTGATTGAAATCAGGGACGCCGGCGGCAGCAAGCTCGCGAGGCTCGTCGTCGGCAAGGAGGACACGCGCCGCGGCAGCGGGGAAGGGGGGGGCAAGAAGCTCCGTTTCGTGCGCCGGGCTGGCGAGGACCCGGTCTACCGCGTGGAGGTCGACACCTCCAAATTCACCACCCGGTTCGACGACTGGATCGAGAAGGATCTCCTCAAGCTCTCTCCCTGGGATGTTCGTCGTGTCATCCTCGACGACTACAGCCTCGGAGCGGTGGAATCGGGAGGGCGCGTCCGTGTGGAGCAGAACCGCAGGGACCGCATCGACGTCACATACGACGACAAGGATGCGAAGTGGTCGCTGGTGAAACTCGAGGCCTTTGGCGGCGGGGCCGATCCGCAGGTCGTGACTCTCGGCGATCGGGAGGAACTGGCCGCGACGAAGCTCAACGACCTTCGCAATGCCCTCGGCGATCTGAAGATCGTCGACGTCGTCCGAAAGCCGGCCGGCCTGTCGGCCGACCTCAAGGCCGAGGAGAAGTTCACCGGTGACGAGGAGGCGGTCCGATCGATGCAGCAGCGCGGATTCCTGCCGCTGAAGTCGGGTGACATCCTCTCCACCGATGGCGAGACGATCGTGGGGATGAAAGACGGTGTCGAATACGTGCTCCGCTTCGGCGCAGGCACCTCCGTCGGCACCGTCTCCGAGGAACCTGGCGATGGGGGCGATTCCACCGGACGCTATCTCCTCGTGATGGCCCGCTTCAACGAGGGCCTCCTCGAGAAGCCGATTCTCGATCCGCTGCCGGAGGGCCCGCAGTCGGATCGGCCCGAGGCCGATGAAGCAGCCGCGGCTGGTGAAGGGGAAGCGAAGCCCGCCGAGGGAGGGGCAGCCGATCTTCTCAAGGCCGCCGACGAGGCCGAGGCCAAGGCGCAGGCGGCGCTCGAAGAGCGGCGCCGTATCGAGCGGGAGAACCGTCGCCGGCAGGACGACTACGACGCGAAGGTGAAGGCTGCCCAGCGGCGCGTTCGCGATCTCAACGCCCGCTTCGCGGACTGGTATTACATCGTGCCGACGAAGGAGTATGCCAAGATCCACCTCGATCGCGCGGCGGTCATCCAGGCCAAGGGAGCGGACGCTGCGGAAGGAGGCATCCCGGGGGGAGGGCCATCCGGAGGGGGCCTGCCGTTCGGTCCCGGGGCTGGGTTCCCCGGTGGTTCGCCGCGGGCCGCACCGTCGGTCCCGCCAGCCGAAGCGACCCCAGCAGCGGAGTCCGAGAGCCCCGCGGTCGATCCGGCCCCGGCCGACCAAGTCCCCGCCACGGAGGAGGCGCCAGTCGCTCCCCCTTCGGAGCCTGCACCGGCAATCGAGCCTGCGCCGCCCGCTGGCGACCCTCCACCGGCCGATGAACCAGTTTCCACTGGTGAGTCAGCGCCCCCTTCGGCATCGGAGCCCGCACCGGCGGGATCCTGATGGCAGAGCCCTTTGCCTCCCTCCGCTCCTCGCGGCTCGGCCGTGCGACTGGTTTCCGGGTCATCGGGCTCGGGTCCTGCATTCCTGACGAGGTGGTGACGAACGCCGATCTCAGCCGGCTCGGCTGCGACCCACAATGGATCCTCGAGCGATCTGGGATCCGCGAACGCAGGCACGCTCCCCCCGGCATGGCGACAAGCGATCTGGCGATCGGTGCCGGTCGCGATCTGTTCCGTCGCTGTGGGGCCCGGGCCGCCGACGTCGAGTTGCTCGTCGTCGGCACGTTTACCCCCGACACCTGCATTCCATCGACCGCCTGCATCGTTCAGGAAGGGCTCGGTCTCGATGCCCCCGCGATGGATGTGACAGCGGCGTGTGCCGGATTCATGTACGCGATGGTCACCGGTGCCCAGTTCATCGTTGCCGGCTCCAGCCGGCAGGTGCTCGTGATAGGCGCCGATACCAACTCCCGGGTCGTGGATCCCGAAGACGTGAAGACCTGGCCGCTGTTCGGCGATGGTGCTGGAGCGGTGCTGCTCGAGCGGATCGACGACCCGCGTGAGGCGGCGACACGCGGACTCCTCGCCTTCGCGCTCGGCGCCGATGGCCGTGGCGCGGATCTGCTCGTCTGCCCGATGAGCGGTTCGCGGCAGCCACCCAATGCCGAGGGGCTCGCCCGTCGGGAGCAGTTCATGCGGATGGAGGGGCGTGCGGTTTTCAAGTGGGCGGTGAGGTTGGCGGAAGACAACATCCGTGCGGTCGTCGAACGCGCCGGGCTGACACTCGACGACATCGACTGCTTCGTCCTCCACCAGGCGAACCTGCGGATCATCGAAGCCGTGCGGGTGGCGCTCGGCATCGCGGCCGATCGGTTTGTCGTGACGATCGACCACCATGGCAACACGTCGAGCGGATCGATCCCGCTGGCCCTCGACGAGGCCTGGCGCGAGGGGCGTGTGGGCCCTGGAAGCACGATTGTGGCCTGTGGTTTCGGCGGCGGCCTGGCCTGGGGCACCGCAGTCTGGCGGCTGTGAGTCCGGCGCCCGGATCGGCTGCCCATGTCCGCTTGGGTGCCGGTTGCGACGCCTGCCGGGGCACCTTGCCGCCGGGCGTTGCACACCTACTTCCTCTATCGATCAAGGAGTGTTTGACATGGCGAACGACGAGCAGGCCGACGAAGTCCTCCGCACCCGAGGGGAAGTCCCGATCGGTGATACCTGGGATCTCTCCAGCCTGTTTGCCTCCGACTCCGACTGGGAGAGGGCTCTGGCCGCCTGGGAGGCTCGGATCCCGGCCTTCGAGGCGTTTGCCGGCACGCTCGCCACCTCGCCTGAAGCGTTGGCAGCGTGCCTCGATGACGACCTCCGTGTGGAGCGCGATGGGGATCGGTTGGCGACCTACGCCCATCTCCGTGCCAGCGAGGATCAGGCCGCGCCGGACCCACAGCAGATGATGGGGCGTTACCGTCACGTCGCCACGTCGTTCGCCGCCAAAGCGAGCTTTCTCCTCCCGGAGATTCTGGCGATCCCCGCGGCCACGCTCGATGCCTGGTTGCGGCTACCGGTGCTCGCCCCCCATCGGATCAGCCTCGAGCGGATCGTGCGCACCCGGCCCCATGTTCTGTCGGAACGCGAGGAGCGGATCCTGGCGATGCAGGGGACGTTCGCCGGGACGGCGGCGAAGGTGTTTCGGCAGCTCACCGATGCCGATATGAAATTCGGCACGGTCGTCGATGGAAGGGGGAGGCGGGTCGAGCTCTCGAATGCCACCTTCACGACGATCCTCCTCGATCCCGACGGGGGGGTGCGTCGCAACGCTTTCCTCCGCTTCTACGAGCAGTACGAGGCCCACGCCAACACGCTCGCCGCCACCCTCTCCGGCTCCATGGAACGCGATGTCTACGCGGCCCGCGTGCGCAATCACGCAAGCGCCGTCGATGCCGCGCTGTTTGCCGACAACATCCCGCTGGCGGTGTACGACCAGCTGATCGCGGCTGTCCGGGCCCATCTTCCCACGGTGCACCGCTACTACGATCTCCGCCGCCGGCTCCTCGGGCTCGAGAAGATCCACCAGTACGACTGCTATGTCCCGCTGGGGGTCGATGAGCCGCAACGGCACACCTGGGATGACGCGGTCGGGCTCGTTGTCGGGGCGCTTCAGCCACTCGGTCCGGACTATTGCCGGCGACTCGATGCCGGGCTGCGGGGGCGGTGGTGCGACCGCTATCCCAACGCCGGCAAGCAGTCGGGGGCTTTCAGTTCCGGCACCTACGATTCCGATCCCTACATCCTGATGAATTACCAGGACGAGGGGGTCGAGCATGTCTTCACGCTCGCCCACGAGGCGGGCCACTCGATGCACACCCGGTTCTCCGCCGAGGCGCAGCCCTACCAGCTTGCCGGCTACACGATCTTCGTCGCCGAGGTGGCCAGCACGTTCAACGAGCAGTTTCTCGCCCGTGCGCTGCTGGAACGCGCGCAGTCGCCCCGCGAGCGGGCGGCGATCCTGGCCAGGGAGATCGACGGGATCCGCAACACGATCGTCCGCCAGACGATGTTCGCCGAGTTCGAACGGCTCGCCCACGCTTCCGCCGAGGCGGGGCAGCCGCTCACGCTCGAGCGGATCCGCGGCATCTACCGGGGTCTCCTCGACGCGTACTTCGGGCCGGGGGTGGAGATCGATCCGCAGCTGGAGCTCGAGTGTCTGCGGATTCCGCACTTCTACAACGCGTTCTACGTCTACAAGTACGCCACGGGGCTGTCGGCGGCGATCGCGCTGGCCGATCGCGTGGCGACCGGAGGCCAGGCCGAGCTCGACGCCTATCTGGGCTTCCTTCGTGGCGGCTGTTCGCGGTGGCCGCTGGAATTGCTGCGTGATGCCGGTGTCGACCTCGAGCGACCGGAGCCGGTGGCGACGGCGCTTGGGCGCTTCGGCCAACTCGTCGACGAACTGGAACGCACGCTTCTCGGCTGAGCGAACCACAAGTCTTCGGCAGGCGATGCCCCGCTGCCGCCCGCGCCACGATCTGCCCGGCAGTTGTCGAAGGTGCATGACGTGCGGGCGCCGTATGGTCGCGGCTTGGTACACTTGTCAGTCGTGGGAAAAGTCATCCC
>CANGIH010000201.1 GCA_947453875.1 Planctomycetaceae bacterium
GCCTCCGCGCGGTGCTCACGGTGCTCGGGGTCGTGATCGGGATTGCCGCCGTGACGACGCTCGTCTCCGTCGGCCAGAGCGCCGCCGAGATGATCCGCGGGCAGTTCTCGGCGATCGGCACCAACGTGATCGTCGTCATCCCCGGCACCGGCGAGCGCGGGGGCGTGCGCCAGGGGCCGCTCCAGACGCTCTCCCAGGGGGATGTCGACGCCATCGCCGCCGACTGCCCCACCGTGCTCGCCGTCACACCGCTGGTGGCCGCCGCAGGTCAGGCGATCCACGGCGGCACCAACTGGAGCCCGAAGCAGATGTTCGGCGTCGGCGTCGATTATCCCACCGTGCGCAGCTGGCAGGTGCGCCGCGGGGGCTTTTTCAGCGAGCGCGATGTGGCCGGAGCGGAGAAGGTCTGCGTCCTCGGGAGCACCGTGGCCGCGCGGCTGTTCCAGACCGCCGATCCCATTTCCGCGATCGTCCGCATCCGCAACATCCCCTTCCGCGTCATCGGGGTGCTCGACAAGAAGGGAGCCAACATCGTCGGCGACGACCAGGACGACATCCTCCTCATGCCCTACTCGACCGCCCGCAAGCGGCTCGTGGGGAACGGCTTCAAGGGGGTGCACGCGATTCTCGTCTCGGCGCGCTCGGTCGACACGATGCACGAGACGGAACGGGAGATCCGCCACCTCCTCGCCGACCGCCACCGGATCGCGCCGGGGCAGCCAAACGATTTTCAGGTACAGAACACCACCGAGATCGCCAAGGCGCTCGGGGTCGTCACCGGCGTGATGACGGCCATGCTCGCCTCGATCGCCGGGATCTCGCTCCTGGTCGGCGGCGTGGGGATCATGAACATCATGCTCGTCAGTGTCACCGAGCGCACCAAGGAGATCGGCTTGCGGATGGCGCTCGGGGCGACCGGTGGTGACATCCTCCGTCAGTTCCTCGTCGAGTCGGTGCTCCTGGCGGCGATCGGCGGGCTCGTCGGCTTCGCCCTCGGCGTCGCCGGAGCCGCCGGCCTGACGTTCCTCATCAACGCCTATTCCAGCGGTTCCGACTGGCCAATCGTGGTGTCGGTGCCGGCCGGGCTGCTGGCAATCCTGTTCGCGGCCGTCGTCGGCGTCTTCTTCGGCTGGTATCCCGCCCGCCGCGCCGCCCGGCTCGATCCGATCGAGGCCCTCCGCTACGAGTGAGCGGCGGGCGACGCCCCGACCACCGGCACATCGGAGACGATCAGCCCGTCTCGGAGCGTCACGATCCTATCGGCGCTGGCTGCCACGCTCGTGTCGTGGGTGACGATGATCACCGTCAGACCCTGCTCGCGATTCAAGCGACGGAAGAGCGCAATCACATCCTGCCCGGTGCGGCTGTCGAGGTTGCCGGTGGGCTCGTCCCCCATGAGGATCGAGGGGCCATTGACGAGCGCGCGGGCGATCGCCACCCGCTGCTGCTGGCCGCCGGAAAGCTGCGTGGGATGGTGGTCGAGCCGGTCGCCGAGGCCGACACTCTCGAGCGCCTCACGGGCCCGCCTGCGCCGCTCGCGCGCCGGCACCCCCCGGGCGTAGATCATCGGCAGTTCGACATTCTCAAGCGCCGTCGTTCGCGCCAGGAGATTGAAGTTCTGGAACACGAAGCCGAGGTGGCGGTTGCGGACCGCGGCCCGCTCATCTTTCGAGAGCGTCACCACCTCCCGGCCATCGAGAGAATAGCTCCCTGAGGTCGGCCGATCGAGGCAGCCGAGGGTGTTCATGAGCGTCGACTTCCCCGACCCCGACGGGCCGACGAGGGCGACGTATTCCCCCCGCTCGATCGACAGCGACACCCCCTTGAGGGCGTCGACACGCATGTCCCCCAGGGTGTAGTGCTTGGCGACGGCGGTGACTTCGATCAGGGGCATCGGGGCGGGAGGCCTAAGCCGGGGAGGATGTCGGGCCGCCAGCTAGCAGGCCCTGCTGTCAGGGGAAAATCGACATTCTGATGCGAAAAAGCGTTCCGTGACCACCGGCGCCGCGCGGAATCCGCCCGAAATGGCTACGGTGAAGGGGTGGGGCCACGAGGATGGCCCGGTTCCCTCTGGAGGTTGTACCAATCGTGAACTCCGTCTTTGTTCGCACCGTTCGCCGTCGCCTGCTCGGCGCGATGATGGTCGCCGCGGTGGCGATCGGGTCGATGGCACTCGTTCCGCAGTCGGCAAGCGCGCAGGGCTTGTGGGTCGGCGGCTGGGGATGGGGCGGGCCAGTCGCTTTCGGTGGCTTCGGCCCCGGTTTCTATGGCCCGTCGCCTTTCTATTCGCCCTCCTTCTCGGCCGCGAGCTGGGGCTATCCGGCCTACCGGTCGGCGTATTACGGGCCCGCGTTCTATGGCCCGAGCTTCTATCGCCCGGCGTACGCTCCGATCTACCGCCCCGGCCCCGTCTACGCCGGGCCAACGGCCCACGCCGTCCGCGTCGGCAACCGGGTGGCGCGGCGCAATTGGCGGCGCGGCTTCGGTTGGGGCTGGTGATCCGACGCGCCCCGCCACAATCCTCCGCAAGCACCCACCGGTGGCGCGGCGAACCGCGCCGGGCCACCGGTGGCGTGGTGGATCATTCGCCCGCCATGACGACGCGGAAGCCCCCCGAGAAATCGGTGAACGAGGGGTCGTTCTTGTTGCGATCGGCCGACCGACAGCGGGCCGGGTCGTAGCCCCAGCCGCCGCCGCGCAGCACCTTGAGAGTGCCGCTCGCCGGGCCCTGAGGGTCGTCGCCGCCGCTGAGCCGTGACTTGTACCAGTCGGAGCACCATTCGTAGACGTTGCCATGCATGTCGCACATGCCCCACGGATTGGGCTTCTTGCGGCCGACGCGGTGGGCATACTGCTCCTTGCGATCGCCGGTGTTGCCGTAGAACCAGGCGTGATCGCCGAGGCGGCGCGGGTCAGACCCGAACGACCAGGGAGTCGTGGTCCCGGCACGGCAGGCATATTCCCACTCTGCCTCCGTCGGGAGCCGGTAGTGTTCCCCCTTCTCGAGCCAGCCTTCCGCCCGCTCGAGTGCCGTCAGCTTCCTGCAGAAGGCGACCGCGTCGTGCCAATCGACATACACCGCCGGCGCATCGTCGCCGGTGGCGACGCACCGCTGCCCCTTCCAAGGCTGCGATTTCATCACCGTTTTCCACGCTGCTTTGGTCACCACCGTCCTGCCGATGAGGAACGGCAGCGTGATCGTGACGGGCACCTGCCCCTCGTCGGTGCTCCGGTCCTTCTCGGTGGCGGGGCTTCCCATCGTGAAGCTCCCGGGCGCGATCGGCACGAGTTTCATGCCGATCGAATTGGCCTGGGGGCGCGGGCGGGCCGGTCTCTTTTTGGCAGCGGGCTTGCGCGTTGCCGGCTTGGCCGTGGCCCGCTTGGCAGGCGTCGCGCCGGGTGATCGCACGGCGGCGGCCTTCGATTTCGCGGGGGAGGACTTCTTCGCGGCCATCGGGAGGGCTCCGGCAGGGAGGTCGACGGCGGGTACTCCGCCGCGCGGCACGAGGGGAGCCGCCGAGAGGGCGGAATCGCCCCCTCCGCTGCTGCGCCCGAACCATCGCCCCATTTCACCCGCTCTCCCGCCGGCACACAACCCGCCGGGGCCGGCGTCTCCCCATCACTCCTCGTCCATGTGGAGTTGGTGCATGACACGATGGACGAACGGCGCCACGACGATCGAGGCGGCGCCCACGAACAGGAGCCCGGAGAACAGGGCGTAAAACGACGCGAAGAACTTCCCTGTCGTCGACGTCATCGCGTCGACCGGCCCCATCCCGCCGAGGATCATCGACGCGTTCAGGAGGGCGTCGATCCAGGGAAGCCCGCCGAGCCAGTGATAGCCGGCCACGCCGAGGCCCAGCGCCGCCGCGACGAGCCCCGTGGCGAGGGCGATGTGCCACACCACACGCCAGATGAACGAGTGCCCCGGGAGGAGCGGATCGCTGCGGTGCTCGAACATGCGCCCACACCCGAAGGACTGCGGCCGCTCACGCGGCTGCCTGCCCCCGGGCCTTGTAGAGGTAAGGATTCATCGTCGGATCGTTGTACATCTTCATCATCCGGAACACACGCAGCGGCCGCTGTCCCTGGAAAATTTCGGCCAACAACCGGTCGAGGGCGGCCACGAGGTGGCCACGCTGGGCATCGAGCACCGCCATCCGGGTGGCGGCCTTCTCGCGGTGCTCCTGCGTGGCATCGGCGCGGTCGATCTGCTCGCGCATGTGGAAGCGGCGCAGCTCGAGGATCGAGATCCGATCGATCGCCGACCCGGGCGTCTCGGTGGCGGCGGCGGCATCGGGGATCGCCTCGATCCCGCGGCGGGCCAACTCGGAGACGAGCCAGTCGTCCACCTTCTCGATCGCGTCGTTGCGGGCCTGGTTGAAGCGGTCGATGTTCCGCTTCACCTCGGCGATCCGGGCGTCGGTCACTTCGGGGGAGCGGGCGATGTCCTCCTCGTGCCAGAGCTGGAAGTTGAACTTGTGGAGATCGCAGATCCGCGCTTCGAGCTCGGTGGCGTTGTGTCCCGGATCGACGACATGCCACCGGGCGACGAGCCGCTCGAGGAGCGCGTCGATCTCGCCGGCGGGCAGCGGCGGAACGGCCGGATCGGCGGACTGGCGGCAGGCACATTGCGAGGAGCAGTGGGTCATCGGTCGTTCTCCTGGAGGGCCGGGGGCATGCATGAGAGTCAGGCGGCGCGGCGGATGACGAGGCACAGATTCGCCCCGCCAAAGCCGAAGGAATTGCTGGCGGTCACCGACACGGGACGCTTCCGCGCGGCATGGGCCACGTGGTCGAGCCGGCAGCGCTCGTCGGGGCGGTCGAGATTGATCGTCGGGGGGATGGCTTGTCGGTCGATGGCGGCCAGGCAGGCGATCGCCTCGAACGCGGCGGCGCCACTGACCAGATGCCCCGACATGCTCTTGGTGGAACTCACCGGGATACGCTCGGCGTCGGCGCCGAGGGCGAGGCGGATCGCTGCGGCCTCGGCGACATCCCCCACCGGCGTGCCGGCAGCGTGGGCGTTGACGTAATCGACCTCTCTCGGCGACACGCCGGCATCGGCAAGCGCCAGGGTGATCGCCCGCGCCGCCTCGGCGGGATCGGTGCTGGGGATCACCATGTGGGCGGCATCGCCGGTCATCCCCACGCCGGCAAGTTCTCCGCGCGGGATCGCGCCACGGGCGAGCGCATGGGAGGGGGATTCGAGGACGAGGAATCCACCCCCCTCTCCCATCACGAAGCCGTCGCGATCGACGTCGAACGGCCGCGACGCGCGTGCCGGATCGTCACCGCGGCGCGACAGGGCACGGAGATTGTAAAAGGCGGCAAAACCGGTCGGGCTGAGGATGTCGCAGCCACCGGCGACGCACGCATCGACGAGGCCGGCGGCGATCCAGCGGCGAGCCAGCGCCAAGGCATAGCCGCTCGAGGCGCACGCTGCTGCCACC
>CANGIH010000202.1 GCA_947453875.1 Planctomycetaceae bacterium
CTCCCGCAGGGGGACGATCTCAAGCTCCTCGAGGCCGGATGGGTGAACCTGAGCGCCGTTGACTACGCCCCGCAGGCAGCGGCAGCGCTGCTCGACACGGTGCCCGCGCTCGGGGAGTCTTTCGAAGTGGAGCGTCCGTGTTTGGGGATGAAGCGCCGCCTCGACGAACTCGGGGTGCGAACGCTTGCCATCCTCGTCAAGGAGACCCACAGCCCCTACGCCGAGAATGACTGGGAGCTGATCCGTGAGGTGCTGCGGCCGATCGAATCGGTGGTGCTTTCCGAGCGGGAGTATGGCGCCCTGTCCTGTCGCGACGGCCGTGTCCATCTCGGCGACTTGCCGATCGACGCGGTCTACCTCCGCGCCCTCGACGGACCGGCCGCCTTCTCGGGTGCCCATGCCCGGCTCAACCGCGACACGTTGGCCCTGCTTTTGGGATCGGAGGTGATCTTCCTCGATCATCCCCTCCTCCTCCTCGCCGAGGACAAGGATCTGTCGTTCCTCGTCGATCGCGATCCGGGGCTTGCCGAGGTGGTGCCGAGGATGCGGCCGGCTCGCGGGGCCGTGGGGGCGGATGCCGAGCGGTGGGTGCTCAAACTCCGCGACCGCCATTCCGGGGAGGGCGTGTTCTTCGAGGGCTGCGACCTCGAACGCCATTGCGACGACGCCGGCGCGATCCTCCAGGAGAGGCTCGATGCCAATCGCTTCCCGATCAACACCGTCCACGGGCACCTGGGCAGCGCCATCACTGATCTCGCCGTGCATGTCTCCTACCGGTACGACGTTCCTTCCCGGAGAGTGATCACCGCTGAGGTGGCCGGCTACTTCTCGCGGTTTTCCCGGGAGGGGTTGCGTGTCAACCTCTGCACCGGTGGCGGCATCGTGCCGGTGCTCTCCGAACGTGAGGAGCGACCATGAACGAACGTGTTTTCCGCCGGCTCGACGAGGCGCTCGATCGGCGGATCTCCGCCGTCGACATGCGGCGTTACGAGGAGAGGCTCCGCGAACTTCTCTACTGGGACGAACGTGAGCCCTGCGATGCCTCGATCCTGCCGCTGGTGATCAGCCATGAGCGGCACACGGCCTACGAACGCGCCAGCGCGTGCCTTTGCAGCGCGGCGCTCGAGGCCTTTGTCGACCGCCGCGACCCAGCCCTTTTCGCCGGCGACTCCCTCCAGCAGCTCGTGCAGGGCTTCCCGCTCCGGCAGGACGTGATCTCGGGGAACGCCCGCTTCGACTTCCTCGAACATGGGGACGACATCCGCCTGGTGGAGATGAACTTCGTCGGCGTGGGCACGGTGGGGCACTCGCTCCAGGCGACGCGGGCCTTGATCGACCTCGTGCCTGAACTCGCCGAGCGGTATCGCCTCCTCCATCCCACGGACGCCTTCCGCGAGCAGTTGCTGCGGCAGGGGATCGGCACGATCGCCCTGCTCACAAAGGACAATGACCGGGAGTTTTATGGCTCGTGGCTCGATCGGGTGATCATCGCCGAAGGGGTCAGGCCGGTGGAGATGATCATCGTGCCGCGTGCGGAGTGGCCGGAATTCACCAGCGACGGCACGGGGCTTTCCTTCCGCGGCCGGAAGATCGACGCGATCTACCCGCGCGAGCTGACCTGGCAGGATTCAATGCGAGCCGGGGCCGACTGGTGCCGGTTCTTTCTGTCGAGCGGCGCCTTCTGTTTCGACCACTGGTCGCTTGTCCTTGTCGAGGACAAGGATCTGCGTTTCCTTGCGCGGATCGATCCTGCTGCCGACGCCTACCTCCCCCGCACGATCGACCTCGAGGCCCTTCCCCCCGGAGCCGACACCTCCGGGATGGTCCTGAAGCGGAAGCACGAGCATGGCGGCGAGGGAGTGTGGATGTCGCCGGTCGATCTGCCGCAGGACCATCGCGGGGATTACATCCTCCAGGAACGCATCGCCATGAACCAGACGCGCGTGAAGAGCCTGATGGGCTTCGAGGGGGTGGTGTCGTACGACGTGGCGGCCCATGTCAATTACGATTACGACCTTCGCAGCCGGCGGTTGCTCTCCTGCCGGGTGAGCGGGTACCTGTCGCGTTACGCGCCGCGGGGCGACATCGTCAACATCTCGAAGGGTGGGGGATTGATTCCCGTGCTCGTGGAGAGGGGCGGGGAGCAGGCATGAGACGTCTGGTGGTGTGCGTCGGGTACATCGGACGCGAGTCGTTCGAATTCGATTGCGAGGGGGATCGCCTCCAGGTGGAGTCGATGCTCGCGACGCGCGACGACGACATCCGCATGGTTCACTGGGACGATCTCGACGCCTCGCTCCGCTCGACGCATGCCTACGACCTGCGGCACGGCAGATGGGGAGGCGTTGATCTGGCGGATGCAGCGGCGCTGCTGATCCTCGAGGCGCCCGCCCCCGGCTCGATCTTCGCGAATTTCGAGCGTGCTGACGCCGCGATGCACGAGATCCTCCGGCGTGGGATCCCGGCGGTCAATTCACCACGCACGTTCCTCGATTACCCCGACAAACGCTACTTGGTCGATCGCCCCGACCTCCCCTTTCCCGCCACACGCCTGGTAACGGCGGCCTCCGACATCGAGGCGGCGATGCGGGGGCTCGGGGAGGTGGTCGTCGTCAAGCCGCTGATCGGTGCCGGCGGGGATGGTGTCGTGCGGATGGCCGCCGATGCCGGGCTGGTGCGCGCCGCCCTTGAACCGGGGCGAGAGTATCTGGTGCAGGAATACCTCCCCGCGATCACCGCAGGGGAGCGGTCGCTCTATTTCTTCGCCAAGCAGTTCCGCTACGCCGCCATCAAGCGGCCCATCGGTGATGAATTCCGCTGCAACTGGGAACACTCGTTGGCCGATCGCCATCACCCGACCGAGGATGAGCTGTCGCTCGCCCATGATGCGGTGGCGCGGTTCGGCAGCCCTTCGTTGATCGAGAGAGTCGATCTTTGCGGGTCGAAGATCATCGAGATGACGATCGAGTGCCCCGCCCTGCAGGTCTCCACCTGCGGCGTCGAAGGGGAGATCGGTGGGTGGACCTACGAGGCGATCGACATGGCGATCGCCGCTGGCGCGGCCACGGTCACTTGATCCCCGGAGGCCGGCGATCGAGGGCGCCGCGGACGCCGAGTTGCTCGGGATGGCGGGCGATCTTGTCGGTGAACACGCGGACGTCATCGACGATCGGCCGTAATTCACGGGTCAGGTGGTTGACGTTGCAGACCGCCTCGGTGAGCTCGTCGTAGACCTTCGGATCGCGGACGAGCTTGCCGAGGGTGCCCTGTGACTCGCCGAGGGCCCTGGTGAACATCGCGGCCTGCTGGAGCACCTCGTCGAGGCGGCCGATCGTCTTGTCGATCTGCGCCACCATCTCGCCCCCCCGTTCGCCGAGCGGCCGGGTGAGGCCCTCGAGGTTCCGCAGGTTGCGGTCGGCGGCCTCCACCGTCGTCCCGATTCCCTTGACGGTGCTTCGCAGGTCGGCCATCACCTCCGGCAGGGCACCGATCGTGTCGAGGATCTCCTCGCGGGCGGCGGCGTTGCCGACGACGGCATTGATGTTGGTCATCGCCAGCGAGAACTCGTCGAGGGTCTTTTCCGTCTTCTTGACGAGGGCCTGGAAGCGGTCGCCGTTCTCGGGGTTGAGAAGGGTGCGATCGAGATTGGCCGAGAGCCGGTTGACGGAGTCGCTCGCCTGGACGAGCGAATCGAGCGCCAGGCCGAGCTTTGGCTCGAGCGATGCGAATACATCGAACGGATTCCGGGCCGCGGCCCCCCGAAGCACGTCGCTCTCAGCGACCTTCTCACGCTGCGGCTGGATGATGCCCGGGACGAGCGAGATCTCGGCATCGCCGAGGATGGAGCCCGAGATCCGCGCTTCCTCGTCTTTGTAGATCGGAACGGTGGAGTCGATTTCGGCGACGACGTTCACCCCCCCCTTCTCGTCGAGGGCGACGGTGGCGACCCGTCCCACGAGGATGCCGTTCTTCCGGACAGGGGTGCCCGGTGCGACGCCGCGGGCATCGGAGAAGTTCATCCGCAGCGGGTAGGTGCGCTGGACGAGCGACGGCAGGTCGCCGAAGAGGACGATGAGGATGCCGGCGATGATGGCCGTGGCCAGCACCATCACGCCGACACGGAACTGCATGACACGGTCATTCATGGGGTTTCGATCCCGGGCTGCTCGTCGTCGCTGTCGTTGCTGTCGGGGGCCGGGGAGGGCATCGCGGCTGATGCTGCAGCCCGGGCGAGGCGATCCTGTTCGTCGCGGAGTTCGGTGAGCCGGCTGCCGGCGCGTCCCTCGACGAACTGCCGAATCCGCGGATCGCGGCACTTCTCGAGTTCGGCAGGCGTTCCCTCAAAGACGATCTGGGAATCGGATGGCCCGAGTCGGAAGACGGGATAGAGCATCACGATCCGGTCGGCGACCTTGCGGGCGGTGTGCATGTCGTGGGTGACGACGACGCTCGTGACGCCGCCACGGCCGCTGACCCGGAGGATCAGCTCGTTGATCACATCCGACATGATCGGGTCGAGTCCGGTGGTCGGCTCGTCGTAGAGCACGACCGGCGGTTCGAGGGCCAGCGCCCTGGCGAGCCCGGCCCGCTTTCGCATGCCGCCGGAGATCTCCACCGGCTTCTTGGCGGCGGCCGATCGCGGCAGCCCCACCTCGGCGAGCAGGTCGTCGACGATCTCGGCAACCTGGGTCTCCGGGATCCGCGTGTGCTCGCGCAGCGGGAAAGCGATGTTGTCGAAGATCGACAGGCTGTCGAACAGCGCCGCTCCCTGGAAAACGAATCCGTAACGGGTGCGGAGGTGGGCCAGTTGCCGGTCACCGAGCCGGGACAGGCCGTGTCCCTCGAACCGCACTTCGCCGGCCGATGGCTTGATCAGGCCGATGAGCGTCTTGAGGAGGACCGTCTTGCCGCAGCCGCTCTCGCCGAGGATCACGAGCGTCTCGCCGACGGGGCTCGACAGGGTGATGTCGCGGAGGACCTGCTGCGCACCAAACCGCACCGACACATGGTCGATCTCGAGGACCGGTCCGGTGGACCGATCGCTGGTGGCGGTGGCGGGTGGGGCGAGCGCGGGCATGGCTGGTACGGGTGGGGCGGCGGTCAGAGGAGGCGGCGGGGCCCTTCGGGGCGGAAGAAGTCGTGGACGTTGTTGAGCCACATCCCCAGGAAGAGGTCGAGAACGAGGATCAGCACGAACGAATGGACGAAGGCATTGGTGGCGGCACGGCCCACCCCTTCGGCGCCGGGCTCGCTGTGGAAGCCGTGATGGCAGCTCACCAGCGCGATTGCCGCACCGAAGAACAGGCTCTTGAAGATCCCCATGAGGAAGTCGAAGGCATCGACATACTCCCGGGAGTTGTTCCAGTAGTGGTGGTAGTCGATGCCGAGGATCAGGTTGGAATAGAGGTAGCCCCCGAGGACTCCCATGA
>CANGIH010000203.1 GCA_947453875.1 Planctomycetaceae bacterium
TGATGAAGGGGCACTCACTCGACGGCGCCACGTTCCGACCGAAGGGAGATGGGAGGCCCGATGGCCCATCCGCCGACGGGCCGGGCTGACCGCCGGGGGGCTGTCTCATCGGGATGACAGCGCGCCTCGGTGGCGCGACACCCCGGATCACCGCTGATACCGGGTCGTTGCCTATCGTTTTCAGGCTTTTGCCGTGGTGAGGGCGTCTTGTCAGCGCGGCGCCTACCACGCCAGCCGCTCGGGCCGCCCCGGACATCGCGGCGGAAACGTGCATCCGGCGGAAACAGTGTCGTTTGGCACGGGGTCTGCATGCTCATTTCTTCAGGAGGCGATCCGCCCTCCAAGCCCGTCGTTCCCCTCGTCATTTTTTGTGTCAGGAGTCGTTGCCATGAAGAAGATCGAAGCCATCATCCGCCACTTCAAGCTCGAAGAGGTCAAGGATGCGCTCAATGCCGCCGGTGTCCGCGGCATGACCGTCACCGAGGTCCGCGGCTTCGGTCGCCAGAAGGGCCACACCGAGACCTACCGCGGTGCCGAGTACTCCGTCGACTTCCTCCCCAAGGTGAAGATCGAGGTGGTCGTCAGCAATGAAGAGGCTCCGGCCGTGATCAACAAGATCATGACCACCGCCCGCACCGGCCAGGTTGGCGACGGCAAGATTTTCGTGACCGACCTCTCCGAGGTGGTGCGCATCCGCACCGGCGAGACCTCCGGAGCCGCGATATGACCTACGGGCGGCTGCACGGCCCCGCCGACGGGCCGTGCAGCCACTGCCCGCGGCTCACGTCGCGAGCGGGCGGGTCATTTCCGCCGGGATCACCCAGCGGTCGTAGTCATCGGCGCTCACGTAGCCCGAGGCGACGGCCGCGACCTTGAGGCTTGTCCCCTCCAGGTGCGCCTTCTTGGCGATCTTCGCCGCCTTCTCGTACCCGATGTGGGTGTTGAGCGCGGTGACGAGCATCAGGGAGTCGTCGAGGTGCTCTTGGATGCGCGTGAGATTCGGCTCGATGCCGACTGCGCAGTGGATCCGCATCGAGTCGCAGGCATCGGCCATGAGTTCGGCCGATTCCAGCACGTTGTGGATCATCACCGGCTTGTAGACATTGAGCTGGAAGTTGCCCTGCGAACCGGCGAAGGCCACCGCCGCGTCGTTCCCAAACACCTGCACGCAGACCATCGTCATCGCCTCGCACTGTGTCGGATTGACCTTGCCCGGCATGATCGAGCTCCCCGGTTCGTTCTCCGGGATCGAGATCTCTCCGATCCCGCAGCGTGGCCCGGAGGCGAGCCAGCGGATGTCGTTGGCGATCTTGAGCAGCGTCATCGCCAGGCTCCGCTCGGCGGCGCTGGAGTCGACGAGGGCGTCGTGGGCCGAAAGCGCCGCGAACTTGTTCTCCGCCGAGACGAACGGGTGGCCGGTTTCCTTGGCGATGTACTTCGCCGCCACGTCTCCGAACCGCGGGTGGGCGTTGAGGCCGGTGCCGACGGCGGTCCCACCGATCGCCAGTTGGTACAGGCCCGGCATCGCCCGCTCGATGGCGGTGATTCGGTCGTCGAGTTGGGCCCGCCAGCTCGACACCTCCTGGCCGAGCGTGATCGGCGTGGCGTCTTGGAGATGGGTGCGGCCGATCTTCACGATCCCGGCGGTGCGCCGCTCGAGATCAGCAAACACGTCGCGTAACTTCCGGACCGCAGGCAGGAGTCGGTCGTGGATCACCTCGACGGCGGCGATGTGCATCGCGGTCGGGAAGGTATCGTTCGAGGACTGCCCCCGGTTGACGTCGTCATTGGGATGGACAGGCTTCTTCGAGCCCATCTCGCCACCGGCGATTTCGATGGCACGATTCGAGATCACCTCGTTGGCGTTCATGTTCGACTGCGTGCCGCTGCCGGTCTGGAAGACGACGAGCGGGAAGTGATCGTCGAGCTTCCCGGCGATCACCTCGTCGGCCGCCTCGACGATGAGCTTCACTCGATCGGGCGGGATCTGTCCGAGCTCGCCGTTGGCCAGGGCGGCCGACTTCTTGAGGATGCCGAGCGCCTTCTTCACCGCCCGGCCCCACTGGAAACGGTCGACGCCGATCCTGAAGTTGTCGCGGGATCGCTCTGTCTGGGCCCCCCAGTAACGATCGGAGGCGACCTGGACGGCCCCCATGCTGTCGGTCTCGGTGCGGGTGGAGTGGTGGGGGGCTGCCATGGCGGGGTGTCCGTGGGTGAGGGGCTCTGGAGGAGGACTCGGAAGCGATGGGCCGCCGTCGCGAGGAAGTGCGGCGCCGGCGGTCGCCCCGCATTCTTCCAGCCGCCGCGGCCCGCTTTCAACCGGTCCGTCACTTCCGCAGGATCCGCCGGGTGGGTGACGGGAGCGGAGCAGCCACCTTGGCCGGGGAGTGGACCACCGACTCAGGCAGTTCCCCGAGCGAGATCGCCAGCCATCCGTCGGTGCTCACCGCCTGGAGCACCTTCATGTCGGTCAGGCGAGGGTTCGTGACCAACGTCTCCGGCAGCAGTGGAAGCGGGCGATCCTTCGGGAAGATCTTGCCGAACACGGCCCGCAGAGCGATCTCGGCCCGCCCCTGATGGCCGGGGCCACCCAACTGCACGGGGCCTTCCCTTTCGAGGTAGAGCTGTTGGCCTTCGGCCTTCGGCCGATAGGTGACGCTGGCGACGATGTCGTGCCAGCTGCGTCGCCCGCTCTCGATGGCGTCGAGCGCGACACGCACCTGAACAACCCCATCGCGATACTGGATTCGCAGCGGCTGCACCGCCGCGAACGTCACCGCCACATCCTCGGGGAGATCCTCGGGAACCTGTGGCTCGACGCCTGCCCGGTCGCAGAGCAACTCAACGAGTTCTTCGAGCGCCAATCGCCGGCCGGCCAGACCGAGCCTCTCCAGCGCATTGTTGACCGCCGACTCATGGACCTGCACCGAGAGCATCGAACCGAGCGGGGCGCGCGGACGCGGTGTGTGGGCGGCGAACTGATCCTCGGCCGCAAGACGGAGGCGGGCCATGGCGATCCCGCCATTGGTCTCCAGCGACACCGGGGTCGGTTCGAGGCCGAGCTTCACAAGCGGCCCCCAGGCCTGCGTGCGGATCCGCTCGGCCGCCTGCAGCAGTTGCGGCTCGACCTGCTGATCGACTTCCCGGCAGGCGCGGGAGACGATCTTGTCGATCACTTCGCGGTTGGCCTCGGGGAGATGCTCGTCATGCTGGTTGCGGGCGATGTTCCGTACCAGTGACCGCATGATCGGCACGCCATCGAAGCTCGTCTGGATGTCCGCCAGCTGCGAACGCGACGCGGCTGAGCCGCTCGCCTTTCCGAGTTGCAGGCCGGCCTGGTCGACCGAGAGGGGCTTACGGACGGTGAACCACGACGATCCGCGCGATGTCAACGCCACCGGGCCCGACTCGGTGACCGTCCGCGACGCCACATCGCCGCGCACCTCGAGGATCACCGAGATGCCGTCGGCATCGGGTGTGAAGTGGACTGCGGTCGATTGGGCCACGCGGCTCGTCCCACGCACCTGTCGGCCGAGGACGGTGTCATCGACAGCGGCGTTTGTGACCTGGGTGGGGGGGAGCATCCGCTCCATGAACTTTTGGTGGACTGCGACCCGGATGTTGGCGGCCACATACTGGCTCCTCACCGCCTCAGCCACGGCCACAGCCTCCGGGATCCCGCAGGCGTCGAGGGAGTCGAGCATGCGTGCGCAGGCCGCGGCATCGGTCGGCGTGGGGGAGGCTTCGTAGCGTTCCAGGTGCTCCAGGAGCGGCGGCAGACAGGCGGCGATCCGCTCACCCGCAGAGGAATCATGATCGGGGGTCGCGGCCCCCTCCGCCGGCTCGATTGCCGCTGCGGCCGTCCTGACTGCATTCCAGGTCACCTGCCTGCGCTGCACGGCAAGCGCTGCCCGGCGGATCGTCGCTGCGGCGTCGGGGGTGGCGTTGGCGAGGGTCGTGCCCCGCTCGACGAGCGTCCGGAGTGCGTCGAGGGGCTCGACGGCTGCGGGATCGTGCGGACCATCGGTGGCCATGACGCGTCGGATGACAGCGGCACACTCGTTGGCCCAGACCGCGGCTGGGCCGCGATCGGCGGTGGCGAGCTGATCGAGCGGCTGCAGCAACGAGGTCGGCACCGGCCAGTGGCGGGTGGCCACCGACGGATCGCTGGCCTGAGGGCCACGAAGGTTTTGGCGATCGGCCCGCTCCCGGGAGAGAAGGCGTTCGCCGGAACGGATGCGGTCGATGAGCCGACCTCCAGCCGGGGCACTGGCCTGCCGCTGCGGGAAGTTGACGACCCCCCCGCGTGATGCCTTGATGTCATCGAGGGAGTCCCGGATCCAGTTCGCGACAGGACCCCGGCGTGCGCCCGATGATGATTCGAGCGGGGGGATCAACCCGGTGGCCGCTTCCGACCAGTCGATCGAATCGGCGTCGGGCCCACGCTCATCGGCACGCAGCGACCTTGGCTCGGTTGCCGGGCCTGATTCGGCCAGCGGCACGACCAATGCCGCCGGAGCATCAGCGCTTGAATGTTGCACCAGAACGATCCCCATCGTGCGGCCGTCGAGCGAGGCTGCCGGGGGAAGCAGCGGGGCCGCATCGGCTGCCTCGATGCGAAAGTCGGCCGGTGGTGCTGCCAGTGGCGCGGGGGGCTCTCCCGCGGGGGCGGCGACGAGTACGGCGGGGCGCAGGGAAGGGACGGGAGCATCCCCGCTCGCCGGTCGAGCCGCGGTGGGGGCAGGCGTGGGACGGGCCGAGGCGGTGCGCTGCGCGGGCTGCCCGGAGGGGACAGAGGGGAGTGGCAAGGTCGGGTGAGCCGGGCCTGATCGGTGCCTCGCGCCGTCACGGTTCACACGCCCCTCAGGCAGCCGTGGGACATCGAGGGTGGAGGGATCGCCGGAATGCTGGGCGTGCCCCACCAGTCCGAGGCCGGCAGTGGCCACCAGACTGGAGAGGAACATCACCGCGACGATTCGTCCTCCCGCCTGCTGTGTCATGCCTGCCCGTTCCCCGCGAAGGGGGCCGCGTCGATCGACACCAACGGGTTGGGCGGGACGATCCCGCCTCGATCACCCACGCCGTCGGTGCGTCCTCACGGACAGATCGACAGGCACGGCGGGAAAAATCGATTCGGTCGCGCTGATACCGGAACATCCCGCCACCCCCGCATGTTCCCACCCTTGCCCCGGCGGCGCATCCGTCATCGTCGGAACCTCCGCCGGGGGAATGGGAGGCGGCGGCGGGATCGACAGATCACCCCCGCCGGGGGGCAGGGGCCGGCGCGGGAGGCGCCGGCGGGGCCTCGAGCCGAGCCGTCCAGGCATCGACGAGGGTGGGGAGGTGGGCATTGCGCTCGATGCCGTCGAGCGCATCGAGCGTCCAGCGGAGAGCGTCGGTCGCCTCGTCCGCGGTTCCCCCCCA
>CANGIH010000204.1 GCA_947453875.1 Planctomycetaceae bacterium
AAGGGCTGAGCCACCCCGATCGCGTGGGCGGCCGGGCCCGTCGAAGGGCGCTGGGCTCCCTTGAATCCTCCCTTCGGCCGGCGGGATCACCGCCGGCCGAAGGGAGGATTCAAGGGAGCCCAGCGCCCTTCGACGGGCCCGGCCGCCCACGCGATCGGGGTGGCTCAGCCCTTGGCGTAGCGCTTTGCCATCTCCTCGAGAGAGACGACCGGCACCTTGCGGGCGTTGCCCGCCTGGCCGAATTGCACCATCCGCTCGGCACACACCTTCTTCATCGCCTCGCGCGCCGGCTTGAGGTAGTCGCGCGGATCGAACTTCTCAGGGTGCTGCCAGAGCACCTTCCGAATGGCACCGGTGATCGCCATCCGGCAGTCGGTGTCGATGTTGATCTTCCGCACGCCATGCTTGATGCCGCGCTGGATCTCCTCCACGGGCACACCCCACGTCTGCGGCATCTTCCCGCCGAATTCGTTGATGATGTCCTGGAGGTCCTGCGGTACCGCCGACGACCCGTGCATGACAAGGTGGCAGTTGGGGAGCTTCTTGTGGATCTTCTCGATCTGGGCCATGGCGAGGACATCGCCGTCCGGCTTGCGGGTGAACTTGTAGGCCCCGTGGCTCGTGCCGATCGCCACGGCGAGCGCGTCGACGCCGGTCGCCGCCACGAACCGCTCCGCCTCCTCGGGATCGGTGAGGAGCTGGTCATGCGACAGCGCCCCTTCGGCGCCGTGACCATCCTCCGCCTCGCCATGGCCGCTCTCGAGCGACCCGAGGCAGCCGAGCTCCCCCTCGACCGACACGCCACGGGCGTGGGCCAGTTTCACCACCTCGGCTGTGACCTTGGAGTTGTAGGCAAAGTCGGCCGGCGTCTTGCCATCCTCCTTGAGGGAGCCGTCCATCATCACGCTCGTGAAACCGTTGTCGATGGCGCTGACGCAGGTGGAGGGGGAGTTGCCATGGTCCTGGTGCATGGCGACCGGAATCTGCGGGTAGAGCTCCGCGGCGGCGAGCATCAGGTGCCGCAGGTAATTGTCCTGGCTGTAGCTGCGGGCCCCACGCGATGCCTGGACGATGACCGGCGAGTCGGTCTCCTTGGCCGCCTCCATGATCGCCTGGATCTGCTCCATGTCGTTGACGTTGAAGGCGGCCAGGCCGTACCCGTGCTCGGCGGCGTGGTCGAGAAGGATGCGCATGGGAACCAGCGGCATGGAATGAGTCTCCGGAGGGGGGGCGGGCGGGAGGCGGATTTCGACGCGGAAACGGCGATCATACGCCAAACGGACCCGTGGTAGAATCCTTTCGGCAGGCCGCCCGATTCCGCCACAGCAATCGTCCATGGACCTCCGCCCGACAACCGACCCGCTTCGCGGATTCCTCTGGGTGGCGGGGGGCTGGACAAGCCTTGCCTTGGCGTTTGCAGGCGCCATTCTTCCTGTCCTTCCCTGCACGCCGTTCGTGATCCTGGCGAGCTTCTGCTT
This sequence comes from Planctomycetaceae bacterium, assembly GCA_947453875.1. Lineage (GTDB taxonomy): Bacteria > Planctomycetota > Planctomycetia > Pirellulales > UBA1268 > QWOP01. The sequence goes on from CANGIH010000204.1 coordinate 1,479, forward strand.
CTACCGCGGCTCCCCCCGCATGCACGCCTGGCTCCACCGATCCGCCTGGTTCGGCCCCACGCTCGACGACTGGCAGCACTACAAGGGTGTGCGCCGGAGCATGAAATACCGGGCCCTCTTCATGGTGACCGCGGTGGTCGCCTGCACCCTGATCTACAGCAACCTCGTGTGGTGGTTGCAGTACGTCGCCCTCGCCGGGGTGGCGGTGGGGCTCTACGTGATCCTCACCTGCAGGACGCTCCCAGACGACACGCCCCGTGCGCCTCGCTCGGCGTGAGGCGGTGCTTGGCGTGGCTTCGGGGTCGCTGCGGAGCGCCGGAGGGGTGCTCATTCCTACCGGCGAGACTGCGAGCCGGTTCAGCGTTCGACCGACGTATCGGGCTCGGGAAGCCACTGGGTGAGGATCGTGCCGACGAGCGCGTAGATCCCCGCCACCGTCGCCCCCACCACCGCGATCTTGACCGGATCAGGAGGGGTGGCGGCGGAGAAGGTGAGCGTGAGGAATGCAGCCAGCGTGCCGATGATCCGGCCGCCGATGTTGGCGGCGAAGCTCTCGCCCGTGCCCCGCAGGTGCGTCGGGAAAACGAGCGGGATGTAGTTGCCCCAGAAGCTGAACTGGGCGACGGTGAGCAGACCGGCAAGGAACACCCCCGCCTTGATCGCGGAAAGCGAGCCGGCGTCACCGAGCTTCGTCGAGATCCACCAGAAGAGGAGCGGCACGAAGAGGAGCGCCGGGATCTGGAAGATCCGCAGCAGCGTGCGGCGGCTGGCGATCCGCAGCGCCAGGAACGCGAGGATCACGCGTCCGACGAGCCCCCCCACCTCCTGGAAGATCGTGACCTTGGCGACCGCCTCATCGGTGGCGTTGGCACCGATCGCCTTGAGACGCGGCGGGGGGATCGGCTTGCCGGCCTTTTCGGCGGCGGCTGTGGCGGCGTCTTGGGCTTCCTTCGCCTCGGCAATGATCGCGGCATGCCCCTTGGGACCGCCAAGGATCTGCGGGAGCTGCTGGATCGCCCCGAAGGCGATGCCGTAGCTGGCGGCGAAGACGAGCGTCGTCATCACGGTCGCCCGGACGAGCTGGGGGCTGAAGAGCTCACGGATGCTCGGCCGGCGGAGCGTGCCGGCGGCCTTCTTCTGCGCCCACACCGGGCTCTCGGGGAGGAACGGCCGGATGAGGATCAGCGGCAGGGCCGGGATGACGCCGGAGATGAGCGTATAGCGCCAAGCCTCGTGGCCGCCATGGATCGCCGGAAGCATGCCCGCATATTGCGCGGCGAGGACATTCGCCACGCCGACAAGCAGGCCGCCGAACGAGGAGAAGGCCTGCGTCCACCCCAGCGCCTTCTCGCGCTGGACATGATCGGGGAAGAGCTCCGCCAGCCACGCCACCGCGGCGACGAACTCGACGCACACCCCGATGAACACCAGACACCGGCAGACGAGCAGCATCGGCAGGCTCGTGGCGAACCCGGCCGCGAGGGCCGAAAACGCGTAGAGAAGGATGCTGAATGTGAGGACGAAACGGCGGCCGAGGAGATCGGTCAGGTAGCCACCGAGGAGGCCGAAGATACCGCCGGCGATCGCCGGAACGAAGAACAGCGTCCGCGCCCAGTTGGCGTAGGCGGGCGACCCTGGGACGAGGTTCGGCACGCCTTCCGGGCTCATCCCACCAAGCGCCGCCAGCGCCGGCTTGATGATCAACGGGAGCATGAGGAGCTCGTAAATATCGAACGCAAATCCGATCGCCGCGATCGCGCACACGAGCCAGCCGGTCATCGTCAGTTTGCCCGACGCCGACATCCCGCCGCCGTGCCCCGGGGAACCTGCCGGCGACGAATGCTCTGTGTGGGCCATGCTCGAATCCTCCGGGGGCGACGCGAAAAACGCTCAGTCAGAGGGCAATCCTAATGAGCCGGCTGGCGGTCAGAAAGCGGGGCCTGGCAAAAAGCCGCACGCCCGCGAAAGCCGCGGGCGTGCAGGTCTTCACAGTTCTTGTCGCTTGCCTGCGGGCGGCATGCCGCTCACGGGCCGACCGGCGGAGGGCAACGGGCGAGGAAGTCACGCGGGCCGCGGGTCGTGTAGTAGGGGTAGGCCACCGCACCGGTCGGCGGGCCGGCCGGGCCGGTGGCGCCGTAGTCCGATTCGGCGAGCGCGGCCTTCTCGGCCTCGGAGAGATGGTGACGGGCGAGGCCGCCGTAGCGACCGAGATGGCGGCAGTGGCCACACTTGCCACATTGGCCCGACTGGCAGCGACTCTGGCAAACGCCGCCAGGGCAGACCCCCTCGTGGCACTTCGAGCCGTGGCAGATGCCGTTGCGGCAGTTGGCACCAGGGCCGCAGTTGCCATCACGGCACTGGCCACCGCGGCAGTTGCCGTCGCGGCAGGCGCCCTGGTCATACATCTGCTCGGAGTAGCCCCCTTCGTAGGCGGCCCCCTCGTCGTAGCCCCCTTCGTAGACGGTCTCGCCCTCATGGACGCCCCCGCCATGGGAGTGGCCATTGATATGGTCGGCCTGGTGGGCGTAAGGACCGTCGAAGTTGGCCAAGAACAGCCGGTCGATGATCGAGCATCCGCTCGAGGTGCCGAGCAATGCCACCAGCATCGCCAGCCCGAATACGCGTTTCATTGCGATGGTCCCCGCTTTGCGGTTTGAGCGGGTTCACGGCAACGCGCCGCATACCCCCCTGCTCCACCGCTGTCCGCAGGAGGTATCGGATGTGCGACGGATGGCAATTGAGAAAACCCTGCCGGTGGTAGTGGTGGCAGGGGAGGAAAGCTGCGGCGACTTCAGTCGGCGACGGAGCCGTCACCCGCGGCGGCGTCGAGCCCTACGCAGAGAAGGTTGCGGGGGCCCCGGACATAGATCGCCGTGTCGGCCACAGCCGGGTGGGCATAGAGGGCGACATCACGCTCGAAGAGCCGTTGCCGGGCGAGCGGCTCGAAGCGTTCGGCGCGGGCGTCGAGAAGGACGAGTTCCCCGGCCGCGGTGAATATGAGCACCCGATGGTCGGAGGCGACGATCGAGGCGTGCCCTTTGAGTGAACGGTCGGTCTGGGTCCATCGCAGCGCGAGGTCGGCGGCGTCGAGGCAGAAGGCCTTGCCACGGTGAACCGCGAAGATTCGCCCTGCCGTCGCCACCGGTGTGTGCATGTCTGGCACGAGCTGCGGGAATGACGCGATCACCGTCGGGCTTCCCCCTTCGAAGCCGATCGTCCTCGCGCCATTGTTCTCGGTCACCGCAAACACCCGGCCGCCGAGGAGGAGCGGCGTCGGCACGTTGAAGTCGCCTGCCACGCGCGGCGCGAGCGTCCAGAGCCTTTTCCCCGTCGCCGGATCCCAACCGCCACAGGAATCCTTGTCAAAACCGACCACCTGCCGCCGGCCAGCCACATCCCCGACGACGAACGACGCGAACGCTGGCGGCGCCCCGGCGACTCGCCACCGCTCCATGCCGGTGGCGGGATCGAGCGCCACCAGCGAGGCCTCCCTGGCGCCGGGATTCACGATCAGGAGGCCATCGACGATCAGTGGCGACGAACAGGCGCCCCAGACGAGTTCCGCGTCGGCCTGAAAGTCCTTGCGGAGATGGCGCTCCCATTCGACGCCGCCATCGGCGAGGCGGACACAATGAAGATGACCGAAGGCGCCGAGCAGGTAGGCGCGGCCGTCGTGGAGGAGCGGCGTGGCCCGGGGGGAATTGCCGTAGTCGAGCTTTCCCTCGGCCGGGTAGCGGAGCGTCCAGACGCGTTCGCCGGTGGCCCGGTCGAGCCCGTGGAACACATCCTCGCGGTCGGTCGAATCGCGATCGCCAACCACCACCCGGTCGCCGGCGACCGCGACGCCGCCGAGCCCTTCGTTGAAGAGCACCTGCTTCCAGCGGACGGCCTTCTTCGCCGCGAGGGACTCCGGGAGCCA
>CANGIH010000205.1 GCA_947453875.1 Planctomycetaceae bacterium
TCATTCGCCGAAGGCGTGAAACGCATGATCGAGCGATCGAGCTTCGCAAGATCGATGCCGAGCGACGGGAGGAGGGCCGGATCGATCCACAGGCTCTCGACGAGGATCAGGAAGGCATCGAGCGAATGAAGGTGGGGGTTGTAGACGAGGCGGTGGGTGAGGAGATCGCCGCGCCACGCGCCGTCGCCATGGTAGGCGTGGTAGCCGACACGCGTGCGGGCGCCGGTGAGATAGGCCATCACCGCCGACGACCGGGCGAAGAATTCGAAATCGACCACGGCGTCGATCTTCTCCCGCCGCGCCCGGAGGATTCCCTGCACCAGGCCGGTGAGCGTGCCGAGAAGCCCCGCCTTGCCCACCGAGATCACGTTCTTTTCGGGAACGACGTCGAGCAGGTCGAGAATCGCCCGATTCTCCTCGAGCACCATGAAGAAGACGTTCTCCCGCCCGACTCGCTCCACGAGAGTCTTGAGCGCCGGGTAGGCAACCACGGTGGCCCCCTGCTCGACGAGCTTGAGGACGAGGACGCGGCGGACAGGAGCCGGCACCGTTCGCCAATCGAACAGCCGTCGGAGCGCCGTCAGGAGGGCGCACGCCGGCACTCCGAGCCAGCGATCGACAAAACGGATGGTGGAGGGATTCATTCCGAGAGCGTACCCCTGCCCTCCCTTCGGCGATAGCCCGCACCCCGCCTCGCGACGGAGGCCGCGTCAGGGACGATCGGGCCTGGTTCAGAGCCCCGAGGCACCGGTCGTTTCCTGCTGCCGCTGTTCTTTCTTGAGGGGGAACTCCATCACCACGAGCGACTTCTTCTCCGGATCGTAAGCCCACTCCTGGTAGTACGGGAGCATCGGCAACTGGACGCCGTCCGGTTCCCCCTTGCCGATCACCTTTTTCATGAACTCCTCGTAGCCCATCGGCTTTGGCCCGTCGGTAGCCTCCACGATCTGCATCTTGTGCTGGACCGCGATCACCCCCATCTTGCCGACGCTCGTGCGGTAGGCGTCGGAAGTGATCGCATCGAGCCCCGAACCGGTGATCTCCGTCTCGGCAGGCACCCCCCCCGCCTTCACCGCGTCGGCGATCTCCATTACGTTCTGCGTCGTCTGGCCGATCGTCTTGCGGGTTTCGATCGGGGGAGTGGTCGCGGAGATCTGCTTCGGCTTCGCAGGCTCGCAGCCCACGATCGCCACCTGTGCTCCGATCAGCACAGGCAGCAGCGCCACGGGAGACACTCGGCCACCGCTGGTTGGTCGGCTCGTTCCCATCATCTTCCCCGTTCCTGAATTGGCCGGTCGCAGTGCGCCTCCGCCTTAGGTGCAGGATACCGGCCGGATTCGCTCCCCGGCAACCATCGGCGCCGAGTAGGATCGGCGAGGATGATGGGTGCCGTATCCCGCGCCCCCGGAACCGCCATGATGCCACGCCTGTCAGCCATCCTCGCCCTCACCCCGCTTCTCGCTCTCGGCGGGTTTCTCCCCCGCTGCGAACTCCTGCCGGCCGCCGAACCACAGGCCCCTGCGCCTGTCGAGATCCCGACCTGGGTGGAGGAGACGATGGGCGTCGGCTACACCCTCTCTGGAATGAGCCGCGAGCAGCGGGAAGAGGCGGTGCGGCATGGGGTGACGATCAGCGAAATGAACTTCGTCGATCCCTACTTCCCCTATTACGACAGCGCGCTTCTCCACAAGCGCAGCCCCCATGTGGCGATCGGGAGAATCGACGAGGAAATCGCCGAGTACAAGCGATTGGGGGTGCGGATCCTCGCCGTCTATCCCCCCACGCTCCAAGGGGAGGTGTACGAGGCCCATCCCGATTGGCGGAGGATCGCCACCGACACACGCGAGATCCCGAGCATCGACATGGAGCAATTCGGCCATGGCGGCATGCTCTGCCCGCTGGGCCCCTACGGCGAGTTCTTCATCTCCGTCCTCGAGGAGATTCTCCGCGCCCATCCCGACGTCGACGCCTTCAGCTTCGACGGCCTCCATCACGGCGGAGGCTGTTGGTGCGCCCACTGCCGTGACAATTACCGCGCCAAGACAGGCGAGGAGATCCCTCCGGCCAACCTCGACAACCCGGCCTTTCGCCGTTACCAGGCCTGGGCCGACGACCGGATGGAGGATCTCGTCGCCCGCGCCCAACGCCGCTTGAAAAGCATCAAGCCTGAGGTGGCGCTGGTGACCTGGACGACCAACGGCGGCCGCTTCGGTCACTTCCTCTCGCTGCCGCGCAACATGCCGGCACGGATGAACCTCCAGTTCGACGCCCCCGATCAGGAACTGTGGCTCGACGAGACCAACCGAGGCAACACGATCCTCCCCGCCTTCGGCGTCGCCTACGCCTGGGCCACGACGAACCATCGCGTCGCCTTCAGCGAACCCTACCTGATGAGCCATGGCAACCCGTATGGCAAGGACAGCTTCCCCGGCCATGAGGTGCTGCGACGGATGATGCTCTGCCTGACGCACGGCTGCGGTGCGAGTGTCGCCGTCTCCCAACCGCCGCGGATGCAGGAGGATCTCTACCGCGCCCTCGATGCCGTCCGCGACCGCCGCGAATGGATCGTCCGCGCCGAGCCCGAGCCCTGGGGGGCGATGGTGATGAGCGACGCCACGAAAGCCTTCTACGGCCGGTCGGCGGGACTCGTGGAGGAGCGCTATCTCGCCAATGTCGTCGGCTCGTTCCGCGCGGTCACCGAGGAACATCTCCCGATCACCGTGATCGAGGATTGGCAACTCACCCCGGAATTCCTCGCCCGGCAGTCGGTGCTCCTCCTCCCCAACACCGCCTGCCTCGACGACGCGAAGGTGGCCGCGATCGACGCCTGGGTGAGGGGGGGCGGCGGGCTCGTCGCCAGCCTCGATGCGTCGCTTTGCGACTCCCTCGGCGACTCGCGCGGCAACTTCGCCCTCGCCGATCTCCTTGGTGTCGATCACAAGGGCCCGGCCGCCTCGTCGGCCGGGGATGCCGCCGCCGACCTCGACGTCAACTTCTTGCGCTCACTCCCCCCCGACTGGCACGAGAAGCGGCGCGGCGTCTTCCAGTGGCGGTTCCTCCCCGGATCGTTTTTGCTCGATGATCCAAAGATCGCCACCTGGGTCGGTACCGATCCGGTGACCTTCAAGGGGCCGGCCGTGCGTGTGGCGGCGAGGGAGGGCACGGAGATCCTTGCCACGATTCTTCCGGACGGGGGCGGAGAACCGCTCCCCGCCGTCACCGCCCGCCATCATGGTCAGGGTCGCGTCGTGTTCCTCGCGGCTGGCGTCGATGCCGCCTACTGGCAGTATCCCTATCCCTACGAGCGCCGGGTGATCGCCGCCGCGACCCGCTGGGCCGCAGGGCTTGCCGCCCAGCCGGTACGCATCGAGGCACCGATGTGCGTCCATGCCACGATCCGCCGCCAGCGCCATGCCAATGGTCAAAGGCTCATCGTGCACCTGTTCAACGACATCAACACCACCGCCGGCCATGCGCTGCCCGTCGATGACGTGCCCCTTCGCGAGGAGACGATTCCCCTCCATGGCATCCGGGTGGCATTCCGCCCGGGCACGCGAGTGAAGAGCGTGCATCTCGAACCGGGGCACCTGCCGCTCGACGTGCGCGACGACGGCAGAGGCCCGACGGTCACCGTGCCGAGTCTCGAGGTCCACTCGATGGTCGTGGCCGACCTAGCCGAATGACGGCGGGGCTGTCGGTCACTCCGATGACGTGGTCATCATCGCTGCCACCTCGGCCCGCATCGCATCCATCGGCGCCACGATCGCGTCGACCCGGTCGTTGAACAGGTCGCCGATGAGCATGTCGGTGATGTGCCCCTTGAGGTCGGGGTGCTTGCGGACAAACTTCCCGAAGTTGAAGCCATCGTAGAACTCGCACACCAGTCGGCGCATCCGGTCCATTCCCTCATTGAAGGCGGGCCCCCACGCCCCGAGGCGGGCGGCGGACGTGTCGCCGGCGACGAGCCCGGCGTGGATCGCATCGGCAGCCAGCGCCCCGGACTGGAGGGCGAGGAGGATGCCGGAGGAATAGAGCGGATCGAGGAATCCGTAGGCATCACCAACGAGCACCCAGCCGTCGCCGGCCACCTGCCGGGAGCGGTAGGAGTATTCCTTCGCCGCCCGATAGGGGGCGACACGTTCGGCAGCCGCGATCCGCGGGATCACGCCGGGGCAGCGGGCGACCTCCTCGGCGTAGATCGACTCGTGATCCTTGGTCGAACGATTCTTGAAGAGGTAGTCGAACGGTGCGACCACGCCGACGCTGACGACATCGTCCTGGAGAGGGATAAACCAGAACCAGCCGAGCTTGTTCTCGAGTTGCATGACGAGCGTCGCCCCCTCGTCCCGGCCGCTGTCGCGCTTCGCTCCCTTCCAGTAGGTCCACAGCGCCGCCTTCTTCAGGTCGGGATCCCACTGCCGCAGGCCGAGACGGTCCTGGATCAGCCCCGCCATGCCGGCCGCGTCGACGACGACATCCGCCGCCACGAATTCCCTGCCATCACCACGGGCGACGTGCACCCCCACCGCCTTCTCCCCCTCAAAGACCACCTCGAGGACGCGGGCTCCCTCGTGAACCTCGACGCCGCTGGAGCGGGCATTTTCGAGCATCATCGAGTCGAACTCGCTCCGCAACACCTGCCAGGTGCGTGACGACTCGTGATCCTTGTGATCGGGAAAGTAGAAGGGTTCGGAGAGCTTCCCTGTGCCGGTGACAAACTGAACGCTCTCCTTGCGGACAAAGCGACTCTCCCGCAGCTTCGGCAGCACGCCGAGACGTTCAAGAACCCAGAAGGTCTCGGGAATGAGCGACTCGCCGATGTGGTAGCGGGGAAAGGTCTCGCGTTCAAAGAGCGTCACCCGATGTCCCTGCTTGGCGAGCAACGTCGACGTGGTGGCACCGGCCGGGCCGCCACCGATGACGACGACATGCTGTCGGGAAACGCGGGTCTGCGACGGATTGGACGAGACCATGGTTGGATCCTATGAGTTCGGTATCGATCCGGGCGATTCGATCGGTTAACGGGACGTAGGGGCCAAGGGGGGAGCGTCGGGAGTGGGGACTTCGTGAGGGCGACGGGCCTCCTTGAGGAGGCCGATGAGGGCACGGAGGTCGTCGGCCGGCAGATGGGCGAGTTGTCGCTTGCCACATTCCGCAACCCGTTCGGCCATCCGTCCGAGGAGCGCCTCCCCCTCAGGAGTGATCGCGATCCGGACGACGCGTCGGTTGTGCGTTTGCCGCTGCCGACGGACGAGCCCCCGTTTCTCGAGCCGGTCGACCAGGCGGGTGATGTCGGGAGCGCGGGAGATCAGCCGGGCGGCGAGGACGAGCGTCGGAAGCGCCTCGGGGGCCGAATGCTGGAGCAGCCGCA
>CANGIH010000206.1 GCA_947453875.1 Planctomycetaceae bacterium
AGCCGCGGTGATCGGGGAGGACGACGAACGTGGGGAGGTTGTCGTTGAGCGAGCCGAGCGCGTAGCCGACCCAGCAGCCGGCGCCGGGGAATCCGGGGAGGACGAAGCCGGTCGACTGGAGGAGCGTCGCCGCGGAATGGACCCCAGACGTGCTGACCATGTTGTGGATGAAGGCCATCCGGTCGACGACCTCGCCCAGCGGGGCGACGGCGTCGGAGAGCATCTTGCCGCACTCCCCGTGGGCCTTGAAGTCCCACACCGGCTTGAGCCAGGGCCCGAGGCCATTCTGGAAGGCCTCGACCGGCTCGCCGAAATCACTCTCCTCGCCGTGCCGCTTGATGAGCTCCGGCTTGTGGTCCCAGAGATCGATGTGGCTCGCGGCACCGGCCATGAACAGTTGCACGACCCGCTTCGCCTTGACGGGGAAAACGAGGGCCGGATGCGCGAGCCCCCCCGTGGCCGCCTCGCCGGCGAGGAGCGACGAGAGGGCCATCCCGCCGAGGCCACCGGCAGCCGTGGAGAGCCACCCACGGCGCGAGAGGGCCGAGCCATCGTGGTGCGGGAACGCCGAGCCATTGTGGGATGCGGATGTCATGGGTGCTCCAGGGGCTGCCGATCGAAACGGGCAGCGGAATCATCCAATCAGTCGATAAACGTGAACTCGTTGAGGTTGACGATTGTCCGGCAGACGGCGGAAAGGCCGTGGGAGCGGAGCAACTCGACAAGCAGCGCCCTTTCCTCATCGGTCGGTGCCCGGCCGAAGGCGAGACGCAAGGCCCGATCGACCTGGGCGCCGGGATCGTCTCCCGCCTCGCGGGCCACCCGCGCGGCAAACTCCACCGCCTGCGTCGTCATGAAGCCGTTGTTGAGCAGGGCCAGAGCCTGGATGGCCGAGAGGCTCTCGTTGCGCTTCTCGACCCGCATCGAGGGATCGGCGCAGTCGAGGCTCGTCATGAAGGGCTGCGTCTGACTGCGAACAATGAACCGGTAGATGCTCCGCCGCCAGGTGGAGCGGTCGGCAGGGTCGGCGAGGTCGTAGCGGTAGTGCGGGGAGTGCTCCGGGTGCTCGATGCGGAAGTCCTGCCAGCCCGGGCCGCCGGCCGTGGGGTCGAGCGTGCCGGCGGTGGCGAGGACCGCGTCGCGGATCGCCTCGGCTTCCAGTCTCCGCCGATTCTGCCGCCACAGGCGCGAGTTGCCGGCATCGACGGCGGCTCTTTCCGGATCGTCATCGGCCCGCTGTCGCCAGGTGGCACTTCCGACGATGAGGCGATGGAGGCTTTTGAGCGAGCCGCCCCGATCGCGGAACTCGGCTGCGAGCCAGTCGAGGAGGGCCGCGTGGCTCGGCGGAGAACCCATCCGGCCGAAATCGCTCGGCGTGTCGACGATGCCGCGTCCGAAGTGATGGAGCCAGGCGCGGTTGACGGCGCTCCGCCAGGTGAGCGGGTTGTCGGGAGAGACGAGCCACTCAGCCAGTGCCTTGCGGCGTGCTCCTTCCGGGGCACCGGCGGGAAGCTCGAAACGGGCCGGGAGCATTGCGAGCGCCGTGAGCGCTCCGGGGCCGACCTCGCGGCCAGGCACGCTGACATTGCCGCGGGCGAGGACGTGGATCGGGCGGGGCACACCGCCACGCTGCGTCGCCGTCACGGTGTAGAGCGGCCTCATCGGCGGCAGCGATTCTCGCTGGCGGGCGACGCCGGCAAGCTCCTCCTCGACTGCCCGCAGGCCGTCGGTCACCTCGGCCGGCACCTTCGCCAAGAGTTCGTCACGCTCCCGGCGGAGGGCGATCGCATCGGCGCTCGGCGCTGGAAACTCGCCGTCAACGAGATTCGACCGCTGCCAGCGCGGCGGGGCCTCGATCGAGTCGAGGGAGGTGACGGTGGCACCGCGGGCGACGTTCGTGCCGTCGGCATCGAGAATGTCGAACTCGGCGATCGCGGCGATGAAGTCGTTCTGCCGCGGGGCCAGACGCGTGGCGGTGACGCGGACATGTCGGACCGCCCCGGCTGCCGCCGGATCGACCGTGAAGATTTGCGGCGTCGTGCCGGGGTTGGGGAGATCGTCGACGCCGGAGTCGGCGAGACGAAGAACGTTGGTCGCGAACGTGGGGTCGCTCGAGCCCTCAATCCGGTACCGGCGAGGAAATCCGAACCCGGCGCCGATCGCGTTGAAGTCGTCATGGCAGGGATGGAGAACGACGCGACTGATGGCAACCTCACGGCCAAGATCGACCTGCACCCACTTCTCCGTGTCGGCGGCCGTTGGACTGCCGGCGGCGACGAGTTCCGAATGCCAGCCGAAGGCAGGGGTGGCATTGCCGCCGCCGGGGGCGGCGAGGGCCTTGTCGATCTCGGCGAGGCGGGCCCCAGTGGCCTCGGCACGCCGGGCCTCAAGACCGTTCTTCCGGCCGTCGAGATCGGCACGGCGGGCATCGAGCGCGGCATGGGCCTGCATCACCTCGGGATCGGATGAGTAGGTCCGCTCGGTGCGATCAAGGGCCGCGAACACCGCTTGGAGGGAGTAGTAATCCTCCTGGGAGACAGGATCGAACTTGTGCGCGTGGCACTGGGCGCACTGGATCGTCACGCTCGCGAAGGTGCCGATCGTGTTGGCGACCATGTCGTCGCGGTCGAGATGGCGGGCGATCTTGCCGTCGGTCTTCGTCTCCGGGACCTCGACATGGCCGATGAAATCCCACGGGCCGGCGGCAAGCATGCCGGTCGCCTCGATGGCACCGGCATCGAAGGGGCGGAGGACGTCGCCGGCGATCTGATCGGCCACGAACCGGGCCCAGGGGAGATCGGCATTGAAGGCGCCGATCACCCAGTCACGGTAGGGCCAGGCATTGGGACGCTGCTTGTCCTTGTCGTAGCCGTGCGTGTCGCCGTAATGGACGACATCGAGCCAGTGTCGGGCCCAGCGCTCGCCGTAGCGGGGTGAGGCGAGCATCCGTTCGACGAGGTTTTCATAGGCCTGTGGGTCGGGGTCGGCGACGAAGGCATCGATCTCCTCCGGGGTCGGCGGGAGGCCGAGGAGATCGAAGGAGAGGCGGCGGATGAGCGTCCATCGGTCGGCGGCGGCCGTGGGACGCATCCCTTCGGCGGCGAGCGTGGCCCTCACGAAGGCGTCGATCGGGTTGCGGTCGGGCTCGACTCCGGGAAGAACTTGAAAGGCTTCCACCGGCGCCGGGATAGCGGGGCGGCGGATCGGCTGCCAGGCCCAGTGGTCGAGACGCGGGTCGCGGTCGGCATCCCCTTCCGCACCGGGCCAGGGGAGGCCATCGGCCAGCCAGGCACTGATGCTCGCGATCTCGGCGGCCGAGAGCGGTTCACCCGAGGGGGGCATCCGTTCGTCGGCGTCGGCGGTGCGGATCCGGTCGAGGAGTTCCCCTTCGGTGCCGGAGCCAGCGGTGGCCACGGGGCCGTATTCGCCCCCGCGGAGGATGCTCCCGCGCGAGTCGAGCCTCAGCCCCCCTTCCTGTGCGTCGGCGCCGTGGCATTCGACACAGCGGGCCACGAGGAGGGCACGGGCGGCGGCGTGGGAGTCGGCTTCCTCGGCGGAGACAACGGGACGTGGCGCGGCGAGCACCACTCCCGCGATGACCCCAAACCGACCACAGAACGACAGCAACGAACCCATGTCTCGCCTCCCTGACCTTCAGTTTACCCTGTGGCGGGGCCCTTCGATCCCGGCCGTCTGGACCGGGCGATTCCCCGGTCAGGAGAGGATCCCGCGGACGACATGCCCATGAACGTCGGTCAGGCGGCGATTGATGCCGTTGTGGTAGTAGGTGAGCTTTTCGTGGTCGATGCCGAGGAGGTGGAGGATCGTGGCGTGGAAGTCGGGGATCGTCACCTCGTCCTCCACGACGCCGTAGCCGACGTCGTCGGTCGCGCCGTGATGATGGCCTCCCTTGACGCCGGCGCCGGCGAGGAAGCAGGTGAAGGCCTTGGGGTGGTGGTCGCGGCCGGTGGCGCCGATGCCTTGCGTCACGGGGCTGCGGCCGAACTCGGTCGACCAGATGACGAGCGTGTCGTCGAGCATCCCCCGGTCCTTGAGATCCTTGATCAGCGCCGCGACGGGGCGGTCCATGGTGGCGGCTTGCGTGTCGTGGTTCTCCTTCATGTTCTCGTGGCCATCCCAGTTGATCCGCGGGCTGCCGAACGACCCGCCGTTGAAGAGCTGCACGAACCGCACGCCGCGTTCGAGGAGCCGGCGGGCCATGAGGCAGTTGCGGGAGAAGCCCTTGTTCGTCGGGTCGTCTAGCCCGTACAGCGCGCGGACGGCCGCCGGCTCGTCGGCGAAGCTCGTCGCCTCGGGGATGCTGATCTGCATCCGGGCCGCCAGCTCATAGGAACGCAGTCGGGCTGCGAAGTCGGTGTCACCCGGATGGAGTCGGGCGAAGTCGCTGTTCATGGTCCCGAGGAGGCGAAGATCGGCGTCGCGATCGGCAGGGGAGAGGCCCGCGGGCGTGCGGAGGTCGGCGATCGGGTCGCCGCCGTCGGTGCGGAAGGCAACTCCCTGGTGGTTGGCAGGGAGAAAGCCGCTCGTCCAGTTGATCGATCCGCCGGCCGGCTGGCCGCGGGGATCGGGGAGAACGACGAACGCAGGGAGGTCTTCGTTGATCGTCCCGAGGCCGTAGCTCAGCCAGGCCCCCATGGAGGGGAATCCGTTGAGCGTGAAGCCGCTGTTCATCTGGAAGGTCGCGGGCGTGTGGTTGTTGCTCTTGGCGACCATCGAGTGGATGAAGCAGAGATCGTCGGCGCAGCTGGCCAGATGGGGGAGGAGGCTGCTGACCGACGAGCCGCTCTCCCCGTGCCTGGCGAACGGGTAGACGCTCTTCATGAGCATGCCGGGCTGGCCGAAGAAGCCGAGGTTCTCCCCCTTCCCCTCGAGTGATTTGCCGTCCAATCGCTCGAGCTCGGGCTTGGGATCGAATGTCTCGAGATGGCTGACGCCGCCGCTGCAGAAGATCTGCACGACGCGCTTCGCCTTGGCGGGGAAGTGGAGGCCGGACGTCGCACCGGCCGGAATCTGGCCCGGCGTCGTTGCCGACGACTCCCGGGCGAGCAGCCAAGCGAGGGCGACACTCGCCAGGCTGCCGCTGGAGCTAGAGAGGAAGTGTCGGCGGGGAACGAGCGGCGCTGGTGTCAATCGCTGTCCCGATGCCAGGATCGCTTCACTGGACATAGAGAAACTCGCTGGAGTTGAGGAGGGCCCAGCAGACACTTTCCAAGCCCCGGGACTTTGCCGCGGCGACGGCCACGAGGCGTTCCCCGTCGGATGGCCGACGCCCCAGAGCCCGCTCGTAGGCACGATCGACCGCGAGGGGGAGGTCGCCGTCCGCGGCTTCGAG
>CANGIH010000207.1 GCA_947453875.1 Planctomycetaceae bacterium
AATTCTCTCGGGACGGAGTTGATGACGAATCCCTGAACTGCCGGCTGTGACCGGGGCCCACGGAACGAAAATTGAGTATTCCCGACACCGCAGCCTCGGACAAGCAGCCGCAGAGGGGGTTAGCGGGGTCCTTGTCGCTGCATCCATTCGAGCATTTCGGCGACGCCCTCTCGCGTCGTCTGGGGGTGGGTAAAACCGGCCGCGATGAGGCGATCGGCAGGAAAGTCGGCCCATTCGTCGATCGCCCGCAGCCTGGCGCTGGTCATCGGCATGTCACGTCCGGTCACCCAAGAGAGCACATCGCCGACCGGCGCAGCCGCGCGGGCAACGATGCGGGGTATGCGACGCGGAGCCGGGGCGTGGGCAAGCACCGCGATCAACTCCGCCAACTCCTTGAGCGACAGTGTCCGGGGATCGGAGACATTGAACCGCGAACACCCTCCGGCGGGGAGGAAGAGGGCAAACAACATCGCGGCGGTCAGGTTGCGCCGCGAAACGATCGATTTCCTCGTCGCCCCCGCCCCTACCAGACACGGGCGCCCGGCACGGATCAGACGCACGAACGAGGCGAGGTTGGACTCGGCGCCGGGGCCATAGACAGGGGCCGCACGGAGAATCACGGCCGAACGCTCATGGTCGGCCGCCGCCCAGGCGCGAATCTCCTCCTCGGCCCGCGCCTTCGACCCTCCATACGTCGGCCCAGACTCCACCTGCCCCTCCTCAGTCTGGATTCCGGTGGTCGGTACCGCGGCCTTGATCGAGCTGGCAAACACGAATCGGCGCACGCCCCGGCGCGCCGCCCAGTCAAGCCAGTCACGGGTGCCCGCGACGTTGACCTGCTCGAAGTCGCCTTCGGCCGACCCCGGCCGGCGGGGCGAAACCTGCGAGACTTCGAGGTGGACGATTCCATCCGGCGGATCCACGACCGCAGAGCCGGAGAGGACGTCGGCACGAACGAGGCCCCGCCAGCCAGTCGGCAAACCGACAGGCATGGCACGCCCGGTCGCCGTGCCCCTGTGGCCCGCTGCGGAGAGTGTCTCGAGAAGCCCTCGCCCGACGAATCCCCTGGCTCCCGTGACGAGAATCTCCATGGGCGTCACCCTGCCAGCGATTCGAGCCACTGGGAGAAACGCGGGTAGGTCACTTCTCTGTCGAAGTGTTGGGCCGCCAGCCGTCTTGCTCCCTGCCGGAGGGAGAGAAGCCTGCGTCGGTCACCGGCAAGGCCGCCGAGGACGGCAGCCAACGACAGCGGATCTCCGGCGGTGTAGCTCAGGCCGGCACGGGATTCATCGATCATCTCGGCGAGTTCACCCGGCAGCGAGTTGACCATCGCCAGGCCGGCCGCAGCGTAATCGCAAGCCTTGTAGGGAACGGCCACCAGCGACTCGGGCTTCACGGCCACCAACCCCACGTCGCACTCGGCCAAGAGCCGCGCATAGGCACCGCGGGGCAGGAGCCCATGAACGATCACCCGGCAGGGGCCGGGCACCATTCGGGCATCGGCTTTCAACTTTCCTTCAAGCCGCCCACTGCCGGCGACATGGATCTCGACCGCGGTGCCCGAGGCCGACAGCACCCGCGCGGCAGCGAGGACCGTATCGAGGTCCTGACCACGTTCAAGCGTGCCCGAGTAGACGCACGACAACGGCCGCGCATCGCCATCGATCCCTGTAGCCCCTGCAGTCGCAGGAAGATTTTCTGCCCCGGGAAGATGATCGTCAAACGGCAGCGGCCGCGGTGGATCGGGGTACTCCTGCAGATAGGCACCGAGGTGGCAGACGTGAGTGGGCCGATCCCCCGGCACATCGGCAAGCGCCGATTCAGCAAACCTCCGCGTGGCTGCGGAAACCCCGTCGGCCTGTTGGAGGAGTTGTCGGCGGCGACGTTCCATACCGCCGAGAAACAGCGGGGTGACCAGACGCCGCAACCATTCCGGCCCCGGCAGGAGCCGGCGGAAGGTCTCGGGCCAGAGATCCATCAGATCAACGACGAGAACGGCGTCGAGTCGCGCGGCGAGACGGGCGGCGGCCTCAGGTCCCTCGAACGGCGGAAGGCTTGCAAGGATGATGTCGGGGCGTTCGAGCCGACCGGAGGCGACAGCCTCCATCGCCATCCGTTCGAATCCCCGCCCGAAGTCCCGGTGGCTCCGTCGGCGGGCCCAGGAGACGTTCGTCCGATAAGGGCGCACAGGAACCATCCACACACCGAAGCCCTCCTCCTCCGCGACGACGCGAGGTGGGGGCTGACGCAACATCTTGCGACGGTGGCTCCAGTCGGCGGTCCACCACGTGACGTCATGCCCGCGACCGGCGAGCACGCGGCAGAGGCTCCAGAACCTCAGCGGAGGCAACCCCTCGCCGGGGATGTCATCGAACGGGTTCACGACCCAGATGGAGAGGGGGTGGGGCGTGGGCTCGGATCGACTCATGGCGGCGAGCCTAGCAGATTGGCCGGGACGGGTTGAGCCAGACCGTTCCTGCGGCCGCAGGGCGCGTCCTGCAGGGCCGACCAACCGGCCAGAAGCAGCCCGGGACGATCAGCCTGCATCCCAGTCGCCGATCGCCTCCACCGCCGCAGCCGATCCGTCCCGCAGCCATCCGTCGAGTTGGGAGACGTCCTTGAGTTGCTGGCCCCGCACGCGGGGGACGACGAAATACCGCGTCGTCACCTCGGGAAGGCCCGTCATGTCGCCCCACAGCTTCTCGAACTGTGCTACCGGAAAGACGTCCTCCTGCCCATGCCCCCAACGCTTCTTCACGTCTTTCAGCGTGACATACGTGGGCATCCGCGCCGCCAATCCCCGGATCGCCGCACCGACTCGGTCGGCGGCCCCCCCCTTGCCCTCCGCAGCCGAGACGATGTCGGCGCGGGACAGACCAAAGACCGCCAGGAGGGCATCGAGGTCGATCCATGTCGTGAGGGTGTTGTAGAAGCGGAGACGGAACTCATCGTCCTCTCGGGGCATCGCCAAGCCCTCGACCAGCCGCGGCCTGCCATTCACCAGCGCCAGGCCCCCACCCCGATCTTCGATGCGCCGCTGGATCACTTCGACCGAGAGGGTGGCGCCGCCCGCCACATGACGACCGAGGATCGCCGGATCGATATCGGTGCCGACGGTGTCGATATTGTGAAGCATGAGCCAGCGCAACTGGGGGCGATCGGCGAGCAGCCTGCCGAGAACGCCATTGCGCAGCATGTTCGGCACTTCATACCAATGACCGACAGGATGAAGGCACTGCTCGAGGGTGTTGTCGCTGTAGTCGCTCCCCTCTCCCGACCGCTCGGCCCACGCCACATGGGCGGCGTGGATGCTGTCACGCATCTTCTCCCGTTGCTCGTCGAGGACCTGATGCGTCGTTTCTTCCCTCGCGAAGCGGAGGTCGCGGACCATCGGCACCATCCGCAGCCCAACCGCTCTCCCGGGGGAGAGGATCACCGGCAGCCCGGCCGAGTCCAGTTGGCGGTGGGTGAGGTGGCTGGTGGTGACGACGTGCGGCACCAGCACGCCGGCAAGCCTCGACATGCGTCGCGCCTTGGCGACATGGACGTCGAGGAACGTCCTCCAATCCCCGGCGATCCGGCAGAAGGGATGGAGCGCCTTGACCACCCCGGCACCCTGCGTCCAGCGGCTGCCGATGCCAGCGGAGAGCGTGACGACTGCCGCTTCGCCACGGCGCAGGACATCGAGGCCGAAAGCGTGGGCGTCGTCGGAAGAGCCCGCGGTGCCTGTCATCCACTCGACGTCCGTGTCGGAGACATCCTCGATCGACGTGGATGCAGCCAGCCGGTTCTGCGCCAAGCCGATCCGCCCGCCGCGGAGGTCGGCTCGAATCTGTTCATGCTCGACTTCGTCGAATCCGAGGGCTTCGAGCGCCGCCCGCAGATCCCGTGTACTGGTGCGGGCAGCGGCAGCCAAAGGAAACAACTCGTCGAACAAGGAGTGAACCATGCCTGCCAGTTCGGGCCGGCTGCGACAGGCTGCGCCGAACGCATCGAGTTCACAGCGCCGCGAGTCGGGCAGTTCCCGCTGTGACGTCCGTAACAGACGGGGCACGACCCTTGCGTAATACCCCTCCGGCATGAGGGCGTCTGCCCCTTCGTGGAGCTCGCTCCAGGTGCCTCGGGGATTGACCGCGAAGTCGTACACGACCGGTTCCATCGCGAACGGGAGACCGTGTTCGAACCGCCGTTTCGTCGCTGCCATGATCGCGGCGAGCGCCTCCTGCCCCTCCGCCCGCGCCGCAGGATCGAAGATGAAACCCATTCCCCCGCCAGACATCCCGCCGAGCATCCAAAAACCCCAGAATCGCGATCCGAAGCGAGCCCGGACGCCATCGATGATCGCCTCGGTGTAGGCATTGCTCGCCCAGGGGATGATCGTGCGGATCGGCCCGGTGAAGTTGCGCGTCGTGGCTGCGGCGATCCGCCGCACATCGCCCGCTGCAACCCCGGCGATGATGTCGTCGAGCACCGCACCGGCCTCGATCCGCGCCTGCCATTCGTCGTCGGAACGGAGCAGATATTTCTCCGTCACCATCTCGAGAACTGGTCCCACGTTCTGCGCCATCCCGCCATGGACGAGCACCAGGGAATCCTGGAGATCGGCACCCAGCGGCACCGGGTCGTGCCGGGGCAGAAGCCTCCCACGGCTGATGCCGAACTCCGGATCACCCTCCATCGCCACGACGCCGCGGATCAACTTCGCCGCCGGCCAGACGCCCCCGGAATCCTGCCAGCCGCCGCCACTCCCACCGAGCCATTCCCCCAGGATCGCCCGCGCCGCCACGAGGCGGCGCTCCGCCTCGTCGAGCCCACCCGAGAGGGAACGAGCCTGGCCGGTTGCCCTCATGCAGCTCGCGATCAGTGCGGCGAGGAGATTTGTGGACACCGCCAGCCGCGACCCCTTGGGGATCCCGTTGACACTGCTGACCAGCTCGAGCCCCATGCCGGGGCCGACCACCGCTGCAAGAACACTGGCGAGCGTCTCCCCCGAACCCTCGATCCCCGGAGGCACGATACCGGCAGCGATCACCGCGGCCTTGAGGAGGCCGAGATGGTCACGGCCGAAATCGAACACCTCGGAGAGGTCGCTGATCGCGGCGGTGGCCCCCAGATCGATACTCGTCAGGCGCAAGACCGGCTCGTCGATGACGCGCAGGAACGCCTCGACCGGGGGGCGAGGCGCCTGGTCACGGCCGTGAACGCCGAGATCGACCGAGACGTTGAGCACCCGCGCGGCGTCGGGGCAATCCATCCCCAGGAAGAAGATGTCGCTCCACCCGGCATGGGAGAGATCCATGCGCACCGG
Organism: Planctomycetaceae bacterium; assembly: GCA_947453875.1. GTDB lineage: Bacteria > Planctomycetota > Planctomycetia > Pirellulales > UBA1268 > QWOP01. Next base: position 5,309 of record CANGIH010000207.1, read on the forward strand.
AGTCGATTCATGGAGGACCGGAAACGGGGCGCCGACGGTACG
>CANGIH010000208.1 GCA_947453875.1 Planctomycetaceae bacterium
ACAAGTGTCCCCCAGGGAAAACCGGTGCCGCACAGTCGCACGACGAGGCTCGTCACTCCGGCCCGGGCGAGCGAGCCCGCACCGCCGGCGATCGCCAGCACGATCCAGTGAAGCCACGGTGTCATGTCGATTCCCTTCGCTCAAGCCCGGGGCGGCGGCGGACGCGGCCATCCTACCGACTGCTCCGCCCCCGACCGACACCAACATCCCCCGCCCGATGTTGCAGCGCGCGGCGGATCGGCCCTATAAGATGCAAAGGGCGGAATAAAGGGCGGGCCAAAGCCCCGCGAAAGGTTCGGTTATGAACAGACACGACGCGTTGTTTCTCCTCTTTCTGCTCGTCTCCGCAGTGGGCATCCTCGTGGCTGCACCCGTGGCCGTTTCGATGATGGTCCGCTCGGGAGCCGATGCCCTCGGCCGGATGGCGATCGAGCAGGGGCAATAGCCTCCCCTCCCTGAGGTTTCCATGGTCGGCAGCCTTCCGTTCCAACAGCATTCCTTTCCCAGCCCGCGTGCCAACCGGGTTGGAGGCGCTCCCTCCGCGCGGTGCATCTGGGCAGCCACGGCCCTGTTGCTCTTGGCGGCTGCGCCCGCCGGCGCGCAATCGGACGACGGCGAAGCGCCGCTTCGACGAGCGCCGCAGGGCACTCCCTTCGTGTTCGAGGTCATCGAGAGCCTGGATGCCTCCTACCTCGGGGATACGCCGAGCCACGTCGGCCGCGACGGCGGGCTCGATGTGCGTCCCAACGTGGCCCTCGGCGATGCCGTCTACCGGCAGCCGGAAGAGGGCGGCGATGCCCCACCGATCCGGGTGGGGACGGTCACGAGAGTGGTCTGGGAGCGGGTCAGCCGCAGCCTGACCGTCGAGTTCGATCCTGCGCCGTTGGTGCGGATCGCCGTCGGCGACGAGGTGTGGGTCGATCTCAACCCGGCCCCGCTGCCCTGATTTCTCGCAGACGCGGACTGAACCATCACCCCTGCGTCCGCGTATCAGTCGGCCCGAACGGGCCGCGGGGAACTCCTGCAGGGGCCCGTGCCGGCCCGGTCGCGCCCTGCCAGGGAAGCTCCGGCAGTCGCCCCCCCAGGTCGATATACTCTTCCCTCCCTCCCGGACGTCGCGCGGCGGCCGCGTGGGGATTCCGTTCCACGCGCCCGGCGGACACGCGATGCTCGTCTTCCCAAACCGGATCCTGTTTGTCGGCTTCGGCGCCGTGGCCCGATGCACGCTGCCGATCCTCCTCGACCATGTGAAGGTCCCGCCGGAAAAGATCACGATCCTCGATTTCGAGCCGCTCGAATCGGCGATCCGCCCCTGGATGGAACGGGGCGTCCATTTTGTCCGCGAACGGATCACCCGCGACACGATGGGGGATGTCCTCGGGCGGCACCTCTCGGCCGGCGATCTGCTCATCGACCTGGCCTGGAACATCGACTGCTGCGAGATCGTGCAGTGGTGCCACCACCGGGGAGTTCTCTACCTCAACACGTCGGTGGAACTGTGGGATCCGTACGAGCACGCGGTGACAGCCAAACCGAACGAACTGACGCTCTACTGGCGCCACATGAACCTGCGGCGGATGATCGCCAACTGGAGCACGCCAGGCCCCTCGGCAGTCCTCGAGCACGGTGCCAATCCCGGCCTCATCAGCCACTTCACGAAGCACGCACTGCTCGACATCGCCAGCGCCTGCATCGAGGAGCGGAAGTTCACCGGCCGCCGGGCGGAATCGATCCGCGAGTTGGCCCGGACCCGCAGCTTCAACCATCTCGCCCACGAACTCGGCGTGAAGGTCATCCACTGCAGTGAGCGTGATACCCAGGTCTCTGATCGCCCGAAACAGGTGGACGAATTCGTCAACACATGGAGCGTGGAGGGCTTCCGCGAGGAGGGCACCACCACCGCCGAGATGGGCTGGGGGACGCACGAGAAGGAGCTTCCCGACCGTGCGTTTGAGCACGAGGAGGGCCCGCGGTGCCAGATCGGGCTGGCCCGGATGGGCATGAACACTTTCGTGTCGAGTTGGGTGCCGCACTACGAAATCATCGGGATGGTGGTCCGCCACGGCGAGGCCTTCAGCATCACCGAGAAGCTCTCGGTGCGCGACGATCACGGGGTGACGGTCTATCGACCCACCGTTCATTACGCCTACTGCCCGAGCGATGCCGCGATCGCCAGCCTCCACGAACTGCGGGGATACGACTACGATCTCCAGCCGCGGGTGCGGATCATGACCGACGAGATCACGTCGGGCGCCGACATCCTCGGCGCCCTTGTCATGGGCCATCCGTTGACGAGCTGGTGGTGCGGCTCCGATCTCTCCATCGAGGAATCACGCCGGCTTGTGCCGCACCAGAATGCCACCACCATGCAGGTGGCGATCTCGGTCGTGGCCGCCTGCATGTGGATGATCGAGAACCCGGAGAAGGGAGTCACCCTCCCCGACGACCTCCCCCACGAGTACGTTCTCGGGATCGCCAAGCCCTATCTCGGCAAGTTCATCTCCACGCAATCCGACTGGACTCCCCTGAAGCGTTCCTACGACCCATTCCGCCGTCATGTCGCCGAACGGCGTGACCGAGACGATCCCTGGCAGTTCAAGAATTTCCTGCTCCCCGACGGAGGCTGATAGCAAGCCGCATGACTCCCGCCACCCTGCTCAAGCTCGCCAAGACCCACGGCACGCCCCTGTTCGTCGTCGATCACGCCGAACTGCGGCGCAATTACGCCACCTTCCGCAAGCACTTTCCCCGGGTGCAGATCTACTACGCCGTGAAGGTCAACAGCGATCCGGCCATCGTCGAGACCTTCTACAAGGCCGGCGGCAGCTTCGATGTGGCGAGCATGCAGGAATTTCACACGGTCCATCAGTTCATCGAGCACCTCCCGAAGAAGCAGCGGCAGGACTTCATCTGGGACAAGATCATCTACGCCAACCCGATCAAGCCGACGGAGACGCTCCGCGAGCTCGACCAGTACCGCCCCCTCGTCACCTACGACAACCACGAGGAGGTGAAGAAGATCGCCAAACATGCCCCGCATGCCGGGCTCGCGCTGCGGATGCGGGTGCCGAACACCGGCTCGATGGTGGAGCTGTCGAGCAAGTTTGGCGCCCTCCCCGGCGAGGCGGTCGAACTGATCGAGTATGCCCATGAGCATGATCTCGTCGTGGAGGGGCTCTCGTTCCACGTCGGCAGCCAATGCACCAACCCGCAGAACTACATTCAGGCCCTCCACCTCTGCGCCGGGGTGTTCGCCGAGGCGAAGAGCCGGGGCTTCGAACTCAAGCTCCTCGACATCGGCGGCGGTTTCCCCGCCGCCTACGACGAGAGCGTGCCGGAGTTCGGCACACTCGCCAAGACGATCAACCATGAGCTCAATCGTCTCTTCCCGGAGCCCATCGAGATCCTCGCCGAGCCGGGCCGCTTTCTCGTGGCATCGGCGGGGTGGGCGGTATCGAAGATCATTGGCAAGGCGTTCCGCAACGACAAAACCTGCTACTACGTCAACGACGGGGTCTACCACACCTACTCCGGCGTGATCTTCGACCACTGCACCTACCACATGAAGAGCTTCAAGCGGGGGACGCCGAAGATGTGCGCCGTGTTCGGCCCCACCTGCGACGCGCTCGACACGATCAGCCTTGCCGAGCAGCTCCCCGACCTCGAGATCGGCGACTACCTCTACAGCGAGAAGATCGGCGCCTACTCCGCCGCATCGAGCACCCACTTCAACGGCTTCCCGCCGGCGAAGGTGGTGCACATCAACCAGAAGTGACCGGCCGCCGGATCGGTCACGTCGGCGTCTCACCATCCTCCAGCTCCCATTCCCGGTGACCGTCTCCGCGGCCCCAGGTGATCTCGGCGGCCCCGTCGCGACGCACCGCCTCGATGACGTGGTAGTGCTTCACCTCCTCGCGGGCGACCGAGTCCCACTCCGTCGGCAGCTGTTCGAGATACCAGGACGGCTGCTTCGTCACCACGAGGAGGGTCCCCCCCGGCGCCAGTGCCCGCCGGGCCGTCTCCACGAACAGGGCGGCGATGCGGAAGTCGGCGTAGTAGGGGGGATTGGCCAGCGCCAGATCGTAGGTGCCTGGCTCCGGGACGTTACCGTGGGCCTCGAGTGCCACGGTCAGATTCGTCAGGCCGTTCGCCGTCGCCCCCCACCGCGCGCATTCCACGGCCCTTACGGCACTGTCGAAGGCATGAGCGATGACGGTGGGATCGCGGGCTGCCATTCCCAGCCCGACGCTCCCCGGACCACAGCCGATGTCGAGCACCCGTGTATCGGCGGCGACGTCGACCGCTCCGAGGAGATGGCGGGCACCCGGATCGATCCGTCGGTGTGAAAAAACGCCGGGGCGTGTCATCGCCTTGAGGAGGCGACCGCGGTCGCGAAACACCCCCTCGCAGGAGAAGTCACGGATCTTCGCCGGCTCGCGAGTCTTCTCGATGATGTAGCAGACGGTGTCGGATCCCGGCCTGACGCGGACAGTCTCCCCGGTGGCGGAGAGCTGCTCATGGAGCCAGCGGTCACGGGGATTGTCGGTGGAGACGACGAGCTTTCCACCGGGACGCATTTGGAGAATCGCCTGCTGCAGAATATCGCGGGTCAGTTCTGCCTCGCCCCCGGAAGCGGTGGGGAGCACGACGAGATCGTACGGACCGGTTGGCATGTCGGCGGCACAGACCAGCTCGGCGCCGGCCGTTCCCGGAGTCTCCACGGCGGCCCGGGCGATGTCGTCGCGGGCCAAGTCGTGACGGAAGAGATCGAGAAACCACGCGGTGACCCGGGCCGCGGGACGCTCGACGGCGAGGGTCCGTGCCGCCTGGGCCCGACCGAGGGTCGTGCAGAGGATGCGTTCGCCGGGCAGATCACGGGCGATGTCGAGCGCGTGGGCTTCAGCGGGACGGGGTGGGAGCGGCAGAGAATGTGGGGGAGTGGTTTCCATGGAGCTGATTAGAGCAGGAGGAACGGCATTGCACCCCTGCCGATCATCCGGCGGGCACTGCCCTCCCCCGACCGCCATCCCGCCCCGGTGCCGGCCTGCGGTCGCGGCCACCGGCGCGCATGAACCCCGCCTCCTGCTCCGCCAGTCGCGCCCGCAACAGGGCCGTCACCCCCGGCTCGGCCAACCGCAGGTCGCGGGTCTCGCCGGGATCACTCCGCAGGTGGAAAAGCTCTTCGGTGCCGTCTGCGGCGACCACGAGCTTCCAGTCGCCGGCAACGCAGGCACGGTCGGCCGTGGCGATCACCAGCGGCGGCCGATCATCGACCCTTCCCGCCAGCATCGCCGGCCAGAGATCGACGCCATCGAGGGCCGCGCCG
>CANGIH010000209.1 GCA_947453875.1 Planctomycetaceae bacterium
GGCGGCGCTCGCCTTCTTCTCTGGAGACGACGCGCTCGCCGTGATCACGAGCTACGCCACCCATCCGATGAGCTACTACCGCACCGGTGTTCCCGGTCCCGACTTCCCCGGCATCGCCCGCTTCCTGCGCTCGCAGGATCTTCCCGGTGCGCTCCATCTTCACTTCACCGGCGCCGGCGGCAACATCGCCGCCGGCCAATACAACGACGCTACCCCCTCCAACCGGGTCGTTCTCGCCACCCGGCTCGCCGCCGGCATGCGCGGCGCGTTCGACGTGGCCTCGCGAAACAAAAAACCGCTCGCGGCCGCCGACATCGGCTGGGGGAGCGTGCCGGTGGTGCTTGCGGCGAGGGAAGGCCTGGGAGTTGAAAAACTTGCCGAGGAAGTCCGTGGGAAGCCCGACCGGGGGACGTTTGCCCCGATCGACGCCCTTGCGTTTGCCACCCGCGCTCGAGAAGCGCACGCGATCGACGTCACCTGCCTGAAGGTGGGGAGCGCCCGGATGCTCCATCTCCCCGGCGAACTGTTCGTCGAGTATCAACTTGCTGCCCGGCAGATGCAGCCTGATCTCGATGTCTTCATGGCCGCCTATGGCGACTATGGGCCCGGGTACATCGGCACCGCCGGCGCTTACGCGCAAGGGGGCTATGAGGTGCTTCCCACGAGCTCGTTTGTCGGCCCGGAGGCGGAGGCGCCGCTCCTCGACGCCATCGGCACGCTGCTCGAGGTGGCGAAGTGACGTGGGCGACACCTTCATTTGTGCTGGTGGCTGTCGTGGCGATGGCGCTTGCGGCGCCTCCGGTCGTGATCGCGGCCGACGAACCGACTCTCGCCGAGGTCGATTACGGCGACGAACTCCCCCGCATCCAGCAGACGGCCCCCGCCGCTGCTCCGGCGACGATGGTCGTCCGCCCCGGCTTCGCGGTCGATCTCGCCGTCGCCGAGCCGCTGCTTGCGAGCCCGGTGGCGATCGCCTGGGACGAGGATGGCCGCCTCTTCGTCGCGGAGATGCGTGGCTACAGCGAGGACCAAGGGGAGCGATTGGGGCGGATCCGCCTCCTCCACGACGACGATGCCGATGGAACGTATGACCGGGCGACGGTCTATGCCGACGGCCTCGCCTGGCCGACGGCACTGGTCGTCTGGAACGGCGGGCTGTTTGTCGGTGATGCCCCCGACATCCATTGGATGAAAGACACCGACGGCGATGGCGTCGCCGACGAACACCAAAAGATCTTCACCGGGTTCGGGACGGGGAATGTCCAGGGGCTGTTCAATTCGTTCGCGTTCGATATCGACGGCCGGATCCATGGTGCTGGCAGTTCGACTGGCGGTGAGATCCGGCGCGTGGGCGCTTCGGGAGAGCCTTTCGGCGACGCGATCCCGATCAATGGCCGCGACTTTTCCTTCGATCCGCGGTCACTCGATTTCCGCCCCGAGACCGGCGGCGCCCAGCATGGCCGCTCGACCGACGATCTCGGCCACGTCTACCTCTGCCACAACAGCGATCATGCGATCCGGGTGATGGTCGATGATCGTTCTCTTGCGCGCAATCCCTTCTTCCCGGCGCCGGCGGCCAAGGAAAGCATTGCCGTCGAGGGGCCGCAGGCCGCCGTTTACCGCTCGAGCCCGGTCGAACCGTGGCGCGTGCTGCGGACGAGGCTCCGGGCCAGTGGGATCGTGCCGGGGATGGTCGAGGGGGGAGGGCGACCGGCTGGCTACTTCACGAGTGCCACCGGGATCACGGTTGTCCGTGGCGATGCCGTCGGCGATCTGGCCGGGATGCTCGTCGTCGGCGATGTCGGCTCGAATCTCGTCCATCGGAAGAAGCTCCTCCCTCACGGCGCCGGCATCCGCGCCGAGCGGATCGACGAGGAATGTGAGCTCGTCGCCTCGACCGACGTTTGGTTTCGCCCGGTGCAGTTTGCCAACGGCCCCGATGGTGCCCTGTGGATCATCGATATGCAGCGCGAGGTGATCGAGCATCCGGCGAGCCTCGCCCCACCGATCAAGCAGCACCTCGATCTCACGAGTGGCCGCGACACCGGCCGGCTGTGGCGGCTGGTTGCCGTTCCGGAGGGGGCACCGGATGGCGCCGCGGCAGCGACCCGGAAAGCCGCGCCCCGCCTCTCGCAGGCCCCGATCGCGACACTCATCCAACTCCTCGGGGATCCCAACGGCTGGCACCGCGACACCGCCCGTCGGCTCCTCGTCGAGCGGAACGCCCCCGATTCGGTGCCGCTTCTCCACGAGGTGGCCCGGAAGGCGGCATCGCCGCTCGCGCAGGTTCATGCGGCGCATGTCCTCTCCGCGCTCGGCCTGCTCGAGGCCGCCGACCTTCTCCCCATGCTCGCAAGCCAAGTGACGATCGTCCGCGCGGCGGCGGCGGCGCTCGCCGAGCGGGTCATCCCCGCCGATGCCCCGCCCCCGGAGGATCTCGTCCGGGCGCTCGCCGACCTCGCCGCGAGCGAGCCGCAGGCCTCCGTCCGGCTGCCGCTGGCGCTCGTTGCCGGGGCCCTTCCGGCCGAGCCGCGTCTCGCGATCCTCCGCACGCTCCTCGAACGCGACGGGGCCGATCCCTGGTGCCGCTATGCGGCGTTCACGTCGCTGCGCGGTGACGCGGCGGAGATCGTCGCGGCCTGGCTCGATTCGCCGCAGCGCCTGGCATCCAAAGGCGCCGCGGCGGCGCTGCCGGGGCTTGTGACGCAGGTGGGGCGCAAAGCTCACGCGGCGGAGCTGTCGCGGATCGTGGCCGGGATCGACAGACTTGCTGCGGCGCCTGCCGCGGGTGCTGCCGACACCCGACCAACGGCCACGGTGCTTCTCGGAGAACTGACCTCGTCGCTCGCCGCCACCGGGGCCGACGTGACCAGGATCGAGCCAGTCGCCACGACCGAGGCGCTCGTCGATCGCCTCGGCGCTTACAACCGCGAGGTCGCCCTCGATCGCAAGGCCGACGTGACCCGGCGGATTCGGGCCGTGCGCGGGCTTTTTCATCCGGCCGACCTTGAGAAACTGCTCGTCGCCGAGGAGCCGACGGAGCTGGTCACGGCGGCGATCCAGGGGCTCGATCGGTCGCGCGATCCGGGCGTTGGGGGGATGCTCGTCGCGGCGCTCCCGCGGCTCTCGGTCGAGGCCCGCCAAGCGGCGGCGGTGGCGCTCTCCCACGATGCCGCGCGGGCGATCGCGCTCCTCGAGGCGATTCAAGCGGGGCGATTCGCGGCGAGTGATCTCGACCGGCAGACGGCCGCGGCCCTGTGGGCCTTCCCCGAGAGGAGTGTGGCGGGGCGTGCTGCAGAAGTGCTCGGGAGCCCGCCGCCGGCTGACCGTGAGTCACTCGTGGTCGCCTACCGGGCGAGCCTGCCGGCGAAGGGAAGCATCGAGGCGGGGCGGGCGATTTTCAAGAAGCAATGCGTCGGCTGCCATCGCGTCGAGGGGGAAGGCCGGGAAACGGGGCCGGCGCTTGCGGCCGTGCAGGCCCGTGGCCCCGAGGCGATGCTCCTGGCAATCCTCGATCCCAACCGCGAGGTCCTTCCCGCCTACCAGGCCCACGCAGCGATCGACTTGAGCGGCCGTGTCGTCACCGGCGTCGTCGCGGCGCAGTCGGGGGGAAGCGTCACGCTCCGCACCGCCGACGGCGTCGACATCACGCTCCCCCGGGACGGTCTCGAGAGCTTCACGAACACCAAGCGGTCGCTGATGCCCGAGGGGTTTGAGAAGACGATCGATGCCCGGGGAATGGCTGATCTCCTCGCCTATCTGATGCAGGCGAAGTAACTGGCTCCCTTGGCGGTCACGGCGTGGCCGGCGCCCCGACCGTCATCCGCAGGCCGATGTCGTCGTTCCCCGTGTCGGGCTCGGCATCGGGAGGCTGCGGGCCACCGTCATCCTCGCCGTCGGGGCCGACCGACCAGACGACACACTCCTCCGGCGTCGCCTTCAGCCGGAGCGGTGCGTCTGCCGTGAACGGGTCGAGCGGCAGGGTGGGGATTGTGCCGGGGACGAGGGCGTCGAGCGACTCTGGCAACGTGCTGGTCTCGAGGCGGTGTTTCGTGGCTGCGACGAGGGCCGCCGCGGCCCGGTGGCGGGCGACAGCACGCGTCTGGGCGTGAAAGACCTGGGCCATCGCCGGCTTGAGGATCCCCGAAACGATGCCGGGGAGGTGATCCTTCTGGAGCCCGGCCTCGATCGCCTCGACCTGCTTCTGCTGCTCGGCGTGCCGCTGGGGCCGGTCGAAGTTGAGCGTCGCCAGCTGTCGATAGTCGTGCATCATCCGGCGATGGCTGGCGATGTCGAAGGGGAGGAGAAAGACGCGGAACAGGAGCGAGACTGGCGCCGATACCGATCGCATCAGCGTGCCGGGGGCGAGATCGGGGTTCCCCGTCAATTGCCACAGGCCATCGATGTTGCTTCGGGCATCTGCGAAGTCTGCGAACGTCGAGAGTCCGAGCGCCTCCTCGCCGATGAAACCACGGAAGATCGACGGCGGGGGGGCGACGAGATCGCGGATCGCCGGCGCTTCGAGCCGCTCAAGATCGGCGGGCCCGAAGGCGGGGAGGATGTCGGCGAGCGTGTCGAGCGCGACCGCGTCGAGGGCCGTGCCGACGAGCTGTGAGATGAGGATCGGCTCGGTGGCCGCGTGCCTGCCGATCCGCTCGATGCGGATGGTGTCGGCGAGGGCCTCCTCGATCCGCCCCTCCGCCGCGGCACGGCGGGCGGCGAGCGCCAGGAAGCGTCCCGCCTGACGGAGCGACTGGATCTCCGGAAGGAGCATGTCGACCGACGGACGCGTCCAGTCTCGCGTGAAACGACAGTTCTCCCGATCAGCGGCGCGGCGGATCGTGTCGAGCGTGGCGGCATGGCGGGCGAGGAGATCGGTGACGGGGTCGCTGACAACCTCGGGATATCTCGCCATCAGCGGCGCGTCGGCCGCCGGACTCTTCGTCTCTTCCGCCATCGCGGCGGCGGCCTGTTCATAGAGCTTCGCGGCATTCTCGCTGTCGGCGACCGCCGGCGGGATCGCCGCCTGCATCATGGCGGCCGCCTCGACTCGCATGCTGCGCGCCTCGGCGGCGACGGCGTTGTCGAGGATCAGAAGCGTGCCGAACGACACCCCCTTGGCGAGGATCGCCAATCCAAAATGCCCGATCACCGGCCAGCGCTCGGCAAATGCCGCGTTCGATGGGGGAACCGACGCCATGCCGGCGCGGGTGATCCAGATCCCGCCGATGAGCGACGAGAGGACGACCGTGAGCACTGGGCCGAACCAATTGGGGCGGAGGAAGATTCCGAAAGCGAGATAGGCCGTCGCGGCCA
>CANGIH010000210.1 GCA_947453875.1 Planctomycetaceae bacterium
CGTCGAGGATGGAACCTCCCCCAAAAAGACGGTCGTGCCTGTTCCCCTCGGCCACGGGATGACTGTCAGCAGATCGACCCGGAACGCTCATGCTCGAGGACCCTGAGGGATGACTCTTGGGAGGATTTCTCACCAGCTCCGGCCACGTCCCGATACACTAGCGGTTTTCGGCCGGTGGGCAAGCCGACGGAAGGCCTTCCGCCGCCGAATCTGTCCCCATTCCAGGCCGATCGCCATGGCCAGCCGATCCTTTCCTGATCCCGCCGGGGATTCCGGGGCTGACAAACCTTCCCGGGAAACGAGCCGGCCGCCGCGGGGGCTCGGGAGCCTTGGCGGCGGAGGAATTTCGGGCAGAGACGACGGCGGGCATGCACCGATCGGTGTCGATCGGGATGCCAGCGGGATCGTCACGCTCACCGTGACGATCCCTGGACGTCGTCACAATGTGATCGACGCCGCTTTCCTTCAGTCGCTCCGTGGCGTGCTCGACGATCTCGACGCCGGCCCGCCCCCCCGCGGGGTCGTGTTGCGATCGGGGCGACCGGGGTCGTTCTTTGCCGGTGCCGATCTCGATCGACTGGAATCGATTCTCGGCGGCGACGGGGCGGTGATCGAGCAGGCATGCGCCACCGGGCGGGCTCTCTACGGCAGATTCTCCGCGCGTCCCTGGCCTTCGGTCGCGGTCATCGACGGGACCTGCCTCGGGGGGGGGCTCGAGATCGCTCTGGCCTGCGACTACCGCGTCGCCACGAGCGCTGAGAGCACCACGCTCGGTTTTCCCGAGGTGAAGCTCGGGCTGTTGCCGGGGTGGGGGGGCACGGTACGGTTGCCGCGGCTCATCGGTCCGGGGCCGGCGGTGGAGATGATTGCGGCCGGAGAGGCGGTCGATGGCGCCGTCGCAGCCCGCATGGGCCTCGTCGAGACGTGCGTGCCGGCCGGCCGGGCCGACGATGCCGCACGCCTCCTCTTGGAACGGGCCCAGGCGACCGGCGACCATCTTGTCCGCCGGGAGCGGCAGTCGCGGCCGGTCGATCTCGTGCCGGAGGAACGTGACTTTCTCGAGGCCACGACGGGAGCCGTCATCCAGGGCCGCACCTCAGGGCATTATCCGGCCCCGCCCGCGATTCTCGAGGCGGTGTTGGCAACATCGACGCTTTCCTTCGACGCCGCTGGCGTCGTCGAGGGGAAGGCATTTGCCGCACTGGCCCGATCCCCGGTGGCGAAACAGCTGGTGCGGGTCTTCCGTCTCGGCGAGCGGAATCGTCGCGACAGCGGGGTGGCGGCCGACGACGGATCAGCTGGTCTGTCCGGGGAGGCTCCCGCCGCCGGCAGCCCAGCCCTCGAAGGCTTCCAGCGTCCGGCGGTGGTCGGTGCCGGAATCATGGGGGCGGGGATCGCCGCCAGCCACCTCCGGGCCGGCTTCGGTGTCACGCTCTGCGACGTCCAGCCCGAGGCCCTCGCCCGGAGCGTGCCTGAGATTCTCCTGGAGGCGGCGTGGGATCGGGCCCTGCGCGCGGCAGATCCGATGCGGGGCCTGCGGCTTGCCGGGCAACTTCGCAGCGCCACTCATGCCTCCGTGCTTGCCGACGCCGATCTTGTCATCGAGAGCGTGCTGGAACGAACCGATCTGAAGCGAAAGGTGCTTGCCGAGATCGAGTCGATCGTCGGCCCCGACGCCGTGATCGCCACCAACACCTCGACCAACCCCATCGCCAAGCTCGCCGAATCGCTCCGCGACCCGACCCGCTTCTGCGGGTTCCACTTCTTCAATCCGGTCAGGAGGATGATGCTCGTCGAGGTGGTCCGCGGCCCGGCGACCTCCGACCTCACCGTCGCCCGCGCCGTCGCCCATGCCAAGCGGCTCGGCAAATGCCCGATCGTGGTCCGCGACAGCCCGGGGTTTCTCGTCAACCGGATGCTCATGCCCTACCTGCACGAGTCGGTGGAGATGCTCCGCGAGGGGATCGACGCCCGGCGCATCGATCGTGCCGCACGTGCCTTCGGGATGCCGATGGGGCCGCTCGAACTCTACGACATGATCGGCCTCGACACGGCGTTCTACGCGGGGCTCATCCTCAACGACGCCTATGGCGACCGCATCGAACCATCACCCGTGATCCCGGCGATGGTGAAGTCGGGACGGCTCGGGCGGAAGACCGCCGCCGGGTTCTACCGGTACTCCGGGAGTGGCCCACGGGCGCGGATCGAACGGCCCGACGAAGGGGTGGCCGCCGTCGTCGCCCCCTATGCATTACCGGCCCGCGACAACGACGACCGGGCGATCATCGACCGGCTCATCCTGCCGATGGTCCTCGAGGCGACACGCGTGCTTGACGAGGGGATCGTCCGCGATGGCTGCGACGTCGATCTGGCGGTGATCCACGCCCTCGGATTCCCCCCCTTCCGCGGCGGGTTGCTCGCCTGGGCCGACACCCTCGGTGCGCCCGCCATCATCGATCGACTCGGCAAACTCGCCGACCTCGGGGTGCGGATGAAGCCGACGCCGAGGCTCGAGTCACTGGCCCGCACCGGTGGCCGGTTCACCGACTGATTCCCCCCCCGTCTCTGCCTTCCCCTCCGGCTCCTCCCATGCCCGACTCCCTCCTCCCCCGCGATCCCGAACAGACGCCCGTGATCGTCTCCTGCTGCCGGACGGCGATCGGCCGGTCTCACGCCGAGCGGGGCGTGTTCCGTCATGTCCGTGGCGACGAACTGGCCACCGCTGCCGTCGCGGCGGCGGTGGAACGCAGCGGCGTCGATCCGGCGAGCGTCGAGGATCTCCTCCTCGGAGCGACGCAGCAACGGGGTGAACTCGGCGGCAACGTCGCCAAGGCGGTGGCACTGATGGCGGGGCTGCCGCTCACGACGGCCGGCGTGACGATCAACCGGCTGTGCGGCTCGGGGATCGAGGCGCTGCTCCAGGCAAGCCGGTCGATCATCGCCGGGGCCGAGAATGTGCAGGTGGTCGCCGGGGTGGAGCACATGCATCACCAGCCGATGGATGCCGGGGTCGATTTCCATCCCAAGGTCGTCGCCCGATCGAGCCGCGGGATGCTTTCGATGGGGATGACGGCGGAAAATCTCGCCGCGGTCTCCGGCATCAGTCGCCGTCGCCAGGAGGAGTACGCGCTTGAGAGCCATGCCCGCGCCGCACGGGCCGGTGACGGTGGGGCGTTCGCCGCGGAGATCGTGCCGGTGCTCGGCCACGACGAGCGGGGGGGGCTCGTCGAGGCGCAGGTCGATCAGGCGGTGCGCCGCGACACGACCCTCGAGGCCATGGCCCGACTTGAGCCGGCGTTTCTGCCCCGGGTCGGCACGGTGACGGCCGCCACGAGCGCTCCGCTGAGTGACGGTGCCGCGGCGCTGGTCGTCATGTCGCTGGCCGAGGCGCGGCGGCAGCGGATTGTGCCGCTGGCCCGCGTCGTGGCAGGCGCCGTCGTCGGCGTGCCACCGGCGGTCATGGGAACCGGACCGGTGGCGGCGACTGGCAAACTCCTGTCGCGGGTCGGGATCAATCTGGCCGCGATTGACCTGGTCGAACTCAACGAGGCGTTCGCCGCCCAGACGCTCAGTTGCATCGATTCGCTCGGCCTCGATCCGGCGAAGGTCAACGTCCGCGGCGGGGCGCTGGCCATCGGCCACCCGCTCGGTGCCAGTGGCGTGCGGATCGTCACCACGCTCGTCCATGCGATGCGCGACCGTGGCGACCGACTCGGCCTGGCGACGATGTGCATCGGACTCGGACAGGGAATCGCGGTCCTCCTCGAGGGGATCGACCCGTGACGCCCCGTTCGGCGGCCCGGCCGGCAATGGCCCCAAAGCCCGGCGGTGGCGCCCCGACCAGGCTCGTCGACCTGCTGCGGGCCCGCGTCGACGAGGCTGCTGGCCGCCCCGCGTTGGCCACGATGCCGCGTCCCGACATGAGGCAGGTCACCTGGACCTGGCTCGAGGTGGCGGCTGCGGCCGTCGAACTCGCCGGACGGATCGAGGCGGCAGGTCTTGGCCGTGGTGACCGGGTCGTGCACATCGGCACCCACTCCGTCGACTGGGTCGTCGTCGATCTCGCCTGCCTCCTCGCCGGCGTCGTCCAGGCGGCGCTTCATGTCGATGCTCCGCGCGAGGAACTGCACCGGCAGATCGCCTGGTTGTCTCCGTCAGGCATCGTGACCAGTGGCGAGGAGGGGCCGATCCCACCCTCCGACACCGCACGCCTGCTCGGTGTGGTGGGTGATCCGCGGCGTGTCATCGATCTCCGCTGGCCGGCGCCACGGGGCGGGATGCGGTTCACCCCGCCCGCTCTCGGGCTGCGGTCGGAGGGGTGGCGGACGCTGGCCGCCGATCCTTCACTGCTCCGCACCGAACTCGCCAGACGCTGCGATGCCACCGATCCCGACGCCGCGGCGATGATCTTCCTCTCCTCCGGAACCACCGGCGAGCCGCGGGGCTACGTCCACTCGCAGCGGTCGCTGCTCACCAATGCGCTGGCCGCCGCGGAGGTGTTTCTCGAGGAACCGGATGACGTCCGGCTGGCGTGGCTTCCGATGAGTCACGCGCTCGCCTGCACCGGCGACCTTTCCACGGCGCTGGTCCGCGGTGGCTGTCTCAATGTCGTCCCTGATCGGCGGCAGGTCCTCGACGCCTGCCGCTTCCTCCCCCCGACGGTGATCCTCGGCGTGCCGGCGTTCTATGAACGCCTCGAGCGGGGCGTGGTGTCGGGGGCGATTCCCGATCTCGCCGCGGCCCTCGGAGGACGGGTGCGAGTCTGTGTCTCTGGCGGCGCACCGCTCCGGGAGCGGACGCAGGCGGCCTTTGCCGCACGGGGAGTGTCGGTCGTCGAGGGCTATGGCCTCGCCGAGGCTGGGCCGGTGGTGGCACTCGACAACCCGCGCGGATACCGGAGCGGATTCGTCGGCAGACCGCTTGCCGGGATCGACGTCCGTCTCGATACCCGCGGCCAACTCCTCGTCCGCACCCCCTCGCGGGCTCTCGAGGTCCTCGTGCCCCCCTCACTGCAGAAGGAAGCCCCTGCCGGCGGCCGGGCGACTGCAGATGCCGACAGCGGCTGGATCGCCACCGGTGACACCGCCGAGATTGCCGCCGACGGGCGGCTCCGGATCACCGGCCGAGTCGTCGACACACTCGTCCTCTCGAGTGGTGCGAAGGTGGCACCCGCCGCAGTGGAAAGGGCACTGGCCGAGGATGGCATCGTGGCCCAGGTGTGTGTCTGCGGCGATCGGCTCCTGGCCCCAGTGGCGCTGGTGGTGCCCGAGCCCATGGTCCTCCGTGCCGCCCTCAAGTCGCTCGGTATC
>CANGIH010000211.1 GCA_947453875.1 Planctomycetaceae bacterium
CGCGGCGGTGTCACTTGTCGTGCTCCTCTTCTACCTCTCGCGAAGCCAGATCGACCGCAACTACGGTGGCATGTCGAGCGGCTTCCGATGGGTGTTCTGGCTGGCGCCGCTGTGGACGGTCGCCACGGTCCCGGCCGCCGACAGCCTGTCACGCAGCCGCGCCGGTCGCCTGCTGGCACTGGTGCTCCTCGGCCTGTCGGTGGTGTCGGTCGCCCACCCAACGTGGAATCCATGGTCGTCCCCCTGGATCGAGCAGTGGATGCGTCACGGCGGATTGCTACCGCCGATCTGACGCCCGCCGGCGTCTCCGGGGCGTCACGCAGAAAGACCAGAGCTTTGCCTCAACGCGGCCGCAGGAACTGGTGGGCCGTATCGGGCCAGAAGGCCGGCGGCGGGGCCGACACGACGACATCCTCTGGCGTGTCGGGATCGCGGAAGCGGATCGATAACGCATGCAGTGCGATCGGCCGTTGCCGCCCGTCGAGGGCCGCGACGGCCTCGAATGCCGGTCCACCGTAGAGTGCATCGCCGACGACAGGCATGCCGCGATGGGCCGCCTGAAGGCGAAGCTGGTGCATCCGTCCGGTGAGCGGCTGGAGTTCCAGAAGGGCTCTCCCGGGAGCCGTCGTGCCGAGTCGCCTCCCGCGAGTTACGGCGTCACGCCCCTCGGGATCGGTGTCGCCGACGATCTCGGCCACCGCCACGTCGGGCTTCTTCGCGATCCGGTCGAGCCACTCAAACGGATCCGCCGCCCCGGCCGCGCCGTCTCGTTCCGACACCATCGCCACGTACGTCTTCTCGATCTGGCGGCGTTCGAACTGCCGGGACAGTTGCCGCGCGGCCCGCGGAGTGGTGGCCATGAGGATCACCCCCGACACCGCCCGGTCGAGACGATGAGGCACTCCCAGATAGGCCCCGGCGGTCAGATGGCCGCGGAGCCATGACTCCACGGACTGAATCCCGGCAGGAGCCTGAGTCGGAAGGCCGCCCGGTTTCGCCACCGCCACGACGCCAGACCGCTCGAAGAGGATGGCCGGTTCACCTGACACACATCCTCCGCTCAACACTCCGCCCTCCGAATCAGCCTGGACGGATCTCGGCGCCTGGTTCCGCAGGGGAGAGTCGAACCTCGACGATGGCACCCGATTCCGGCCGCGACATCGTGTCGTCGCTGTCGTCGTCCTCGACAAACCCTGCCGCGACGATGTCGTCGAAGTCGGGAAAATCATCGACAAGCGCCGGGGGTTCGTCGAGGGCGCCGTCGATTCCGGCCGGGACGAGGCCCGATCCGGGGACACCATCCTCCGCGGTGTCGGCATCGGTCACCAACCCGAGGAGTGACTCCATCTCCGCGGCCGAGATCTCCGCAAGCCGGAAACTCCGCAGGATCTCCGACACCGGATCGGTCCCGGCGGCGGCAGGTGTTGGCAGGCCGGAAGACTGCCTTGCGGCAAACGTCCGGCAGAGCGTGTCGAGCGTCTCGCGATCCATCGCAACCTCCCCGCGTGCAGCGGAACGGTGGTCAGCGGGCCGGTCCATGGGAAACGCCGGTGAACCCGGCCCGTTGGGGATCATCTACGAGGATTGTTCGACGATAGTTCGCATCAGGTCAAAATCCAGTGAGGATGGCACGCCATTCCGCCTCGGCCGGACCGTGGTATCGTCACGGGCCCCCTCCGCCCCCGGCCGCCCCGGCTCGCCCCCGTGCCCGACGCCAGCCTCCTTCCCGAAATCTCCCCCGCCACACTGGCACTTCTGGCCGTCGCGGCTGGCGGGGTGGGGATGTCGAAGAGTGGCCTGGCGGGCCTGGGGATGGTCCACATCGTGATCTTCGCCTCAGTCTTCGGGGCGAGGGCCTCGACAGGCATCCTTCTCCCCCTCCTTGTCCTCGGCGACATCCTCGCCGTGACGTTCGTCGGAAAGGGGGTGCAGTGGCCGATGGTGGCTCGACTGCTGCCACCGTCGATCGCGGGAATCCTCCTCGGCTGGCTGCTCCTCAACCGGCTCGATGAACAGTCGCTCAGGCCGGTGGTGGGGGGCATCATCCTCGGCCTCACCATGCTCCAGGTGGCGAGGATCTGGCGGCCTGCCTGGTTCGGACACTTTCCTCACGCCGCGTGGTTCGCCTGGCTGTTGGGGGGCTTTGCCGGCGTGACGACGATGTTGGCCAATGCCGCGGGACCGGTGGTTGCGCTCTACCTGCTGGCAGTCGCGCTCCCCAAGGATGTGCTCATCGCCACCGCGGCCTGGCTGTTCCTCGTTCTCAACATCCTCAAGCTCCCGTTCAGTTGGCAGCTTGGATTGATCACCCCCGACACCTTGCTCCTCAATCTCCTCCTCGCGCCGATGGTTCTTGTCGGCCTGCTCGTCGGGAAATGGATCGTGAAGCAGATTCCGCAACGACTCTTCGACACCTTCATTCTCCTCTTCACAGCGACGGCCGGGTTGCGGCTGATGGGTGCGTGGTGAGCACGGCAGCGTCTTCCGTTGCCCCCCGCCCCCGCCGCGGGATACGCTGAACGGGCAAAAAAGGCCGCCGATCCTGGGTTCCGGTTTCCGGATCTCGCCGCGGCCATCCAGTCCCGGGGGTTCCCTGCCATGCCTCGCGTCAGCGTCCCGCATCCGGCCCTGTTCATCCTGCTCACGGCGCTGCGGTTCTCCGCGTCACTTTCTGCCGGCGCGGCGGACGACGCCGCCATGCCGCTGGTCACCTATACGACGCAGAAACTCGACGGCCGTTTCGTCGCCGAGGGGGCCGGCGTGGGTGACTTCAACAAAGACGGCATCCCCGATGTCGCCGCGGGGCCGTGGTGGTTTGCCGGACCGGCGTTCGCCGAACGGCATGAGGTTTACGCCCCCAAGCCGTTCGATCCGCGGGGCTATTCCGACAACTTCTTCTCCTGGGGCCACGATTTCAACGGCGACGGCTGGGACGACATCCTCGTCTACGGCTTCCCCGGTCAGGATGCGTCTTGGTTCGAGAATCCGCAGGAGGCCGACGGCCACTGGAAGCGGCACAAGGTCCTCGCGCAGGTCGACAACGAGTCGCCGACGTTCGCCGACATCGATGGCGACGGCACGCCGGAGGTCGTCTGCTCGGTCGGTGGTTTCTTTGGCTACGCCCCGATCGGCAGGAAGGACCCGACGAAGCCTTGGGTGTTTCACCGGATCTCCCGCGAAGTGGCCGGCGGCCGGTTCACGCATGGCATGGGTGTCGGCGACGTCGACGGCGACGGCAGGGTCGACATCCTCGAGAAGAATGGCTGGTGGCAGCAACCTGCCACGCTCGCCGGCGACCCGCTATGGGCTTTCCACCCGTTCCCCTTCGCCGGCCCCGGCGGCGCCCAGATGCATGTCCGCGATGTCGATGGCGACGGTCTCAACGACGTGATCACGAGCCTCGCCGCCCATGGCTACGGCCTCGGATGGTGGAAGCAGGGGAAGGGCCCCGACGGCAGCCGGTCGTTCGACTACCGTCCGATTACCGGTGAGAAGGCCTCCGACAGCCCCTACCGCACCGTCTTCTCCCAGATCCACGCCATCGACGTCGCCGACATCGATGGCGACGGGACCGACGACATCGTCACCGGCAAACGGTTCTGGGCGCACGGCCCCGACGGTGATCCGGAGCCGGCCGCGCCGGCGGTCCTCTACTGGTTCCGCGGCACCCGTCCGTCTCCTGGCGAGGCGGAGTTCGTCCCGCAACTCGTCGACGACAACTCTGGCGTCGGTGTCCAAGTGACGGCCGCCGATGCGACCGGCGACGGCCTCCCCGATATCGTGGTGGCCAACAAGCAGGGAATCTTCGTCCACACGCAGGCGCGGAAGCAGGTGCCGACGACGATCCACGAGGATGCCCAACCGCGGAAGCGTCGGCCGATGGCCGACGGCCTGGCGCCGGAGGAAGCGGCCAAGGCGATGTCGGCGCCCCCCGGCTTCTCGGTGAAGCTTCTGGCCGCCGAGCCCGATGTCCGCCAGCCGATCGCGATGTGCTTCGACGACCGGGGCCGGCTCTGGGTGGCCGAAGCCTACGCCTATCCCAAGCGTGTTGCCGCCGAGGATGCCCGCGACCGGATCCTGATCTTCGAAGACACCGATGGTGACGACGTCCTCGACAGCCGGAAGGTGTTCAAGGAGGGATTGAATCTCGTCAGTGGTCTGGCGGTCGGCTTCGGGGGGGTGTGGGTCGGGGCGGCGCCCGATTTCCTCTTCATCCCCGATGCCGATGGCGACGACGTCCCCGACGAAGAGCCCCGCGTGCTCCTCGACGGCTGGGGCTGGCAGGACACGCACGAGACTCTCAACGCCTTCATCTGGGGTCCTGACGGCTGGCTCTACGGATGCCACGGTGTGTTCACCCACTCGGCCGTCGGCAAGCCGGGCACCCCGGCGGACGAGCGGACGAAGATCAATGCCGACATCTGGCGCTACCACCCAGTCCGCCACGAGTTCG
The DNA here is from genome assembly GCA_947453875.1 of Planctomycetaceae bacterium. GTDB lineage: Bacteria > Planctomycetota > Planctomycetia > Pirellulales > UBA1268 > QWOP01. The sequence goes on from CANGIH010000211.1 coordinate 4,454, forward strand.
AGGTCTTCTCCGAAGGGACGAGCAACCCCTGGGGGGTCGATTTCAACGATCTCGGCCACGCCTTCCAGACCGCCTGCGTGATCCCCCACCTCTACCACGTCATCCAGGGGGCCCGTTACGAGCGCCAGGCCGGCCAGCACTTCGATCCCTGGACCTTCGACGACATCAAGACCATCGCCCGCCACCGTCACTGGACGGGTGGGCAGTGGAACAACGCCGACCGGGAGAAGTCGGACGCCATCGGCGGCGGCCATGCCCACAGCGGGGCATGCATCTACCTCGGTGGCGCCTGGCCCGAGCGCTACCGTGGCAAGCTGTTCATGAACAACATCCACGGCGCCCGGCTCAACGAGGATCGGCTCACGCCGGCGGGGTCGGGCTATGTCGGTGACGGCGAGCCCGACTTCCTCTTCGCCAACGACGGTTGGTCCCAGTTCATCTCGCTGCAGACCGGCCCCGACGGCCAGATGGTGCTCATCGACTGGTACGATCGCAATCAATGCCACCACCATGACGACGAGACCCACGACCGGGGCAATGGCCGGATCTTCAAGGTGATCTACGCGCGCAGCGCCACGACGCCGGTGAAGGTCGACCTCGCCCGGGAGAGCGATGCGGCACTCGTCGAACTCCTCTCCCACGACAACGATTGGTTTGTCCGACACGCCCGCAGGCTGCTCCACGAGCGGGCGGTCGCCGGCCGGCTCGCCGACGACATCGGCGGTCTTCTGGATGCGAAACTCGCCGCGGCACCGACGGCGGCCAAGCGGCTGCGCGTGATCTGGGCGATGCACGTCACCGGGAAGCTCGACGCCGTGAGGGCGGAGAAGCTCCTTGATGATCCCGA